>DASPZC010000023.1:0-10588 GCA_035636455.1 Xanthobacteraceae bacterium | reverse complement strand
CGCCTCGACGCGGGGCAGGCGCTGGCGCTCGTCCGCGCCGCACGCCTGGCTGTTTGAGGGCCGCATGTTCAAGGTCCGCGTCATCCCCTGCCTCGACGTCAAGGACGGCCGCGTCGTCAAGGGCGTGAAATTCGTCGATCTGCGCGACGCCGGCGATCCGGTCGAGGCCGCCATGGCCTACGACGCGGCGGGCGCCGACGAGCTGTGCTTCCTCGACATCACGGCGAGCCACGAGAACCGCGGCATCATCCTCGACGTGGTGCGGCGCACCGCCGAGGCCTGCTTCATGCCGCTCACGGTGGGCGGCGGCGTGCGCACCATCGAGGACATCCGCGCGCTGCTCGCCTCCGGGGCCGACAAGGTGTCGATCAACACCGCCGCCGTGAAGGATCGCGGCTTCGTCAAGGAGGCGGCGGAAAAGTTCGGCGACCAGTGCATCGTGGTGGCGATCGACGCCAAGAAGGTCTCGCCGCCGGGCGCGCCCGAACGCTGGGAGATCTTCACCCATGGCGGGCGCAATCCGACCGGCCTCGACGCGCTCGCCTATGCCGAGGAGGTGGTGGCGCTCGGCGCCGGCGAAATCCTGCTCACCTCGATGGATCGCGACGGCACGCGGCGCGGCTTCGATATCCCGCTCACCCGGGCGATCGCCGATAGCGTGAGCGTGCCGGTGATCGCCTCGGGCGGCGTCGGCATCCTCGATCATCTGGTCGAAGGCATCCGCGACGGCCATGCCACCGCCGTGCTCGCCGCCTCGATCTTCCATTTCGGCGAGCACACCGTGCGCGCGGCCAAGGAGTACATGGCGCGCGCCGGCCTGCCGATGCGGCTCGATCCTTAGTCTTAGAGCATGTCCCGTTGCTTCGGAATCGGGACATGCTCTAGAAGTTTTTGAGTGGCGCATGTTCTTATCGGCGAACCGATGTCCACTTCGCCGGAACATGCGCTGGATTTTTTGCTCCCGCGCGCCGGACGGAGATGCTAGAGCCAAGTGATGCCCGCGTTCACCCTCAACGACCTCGCCGCCCGCGTGAGGGAGCGCGCCTCCGCGTCGCCGGAGACCTCCTATACGCGCAAGCTGATCGACAAGGGCGTGGCGCACTGCGCCAAGAAGCTCGGCGAGGAGGCGGTCGAAACGGCGCTCGCCGCCGTGGCGGAGGATCGCGCACGGTTGATCGCCGAGGCCGCCGACCTCATCTACCATCTGCTGGTTCTGCTCGAGGCCCGCGGCGTCACGCTGGCGGAGGTCGAGGCGGCGCTCGCCGAGCGCGTCGGCATGTCCGGCCTGGACGAGAAGGCGTCGCGGCCGCGGATCTGAGGTATCTGCAGGATGGAACAGCGCGTCGAGGACGGCCTCTCACCCTATCGCACGTTCTCGCGGGCCGAATGGGCGTCGTTGCGCGAGGACACGCCGATGACGCTCACCGTCGGCGAGGTCGCCCGGCTGCGCTCGCTCAACGATCGCCTCGACATGGCGGAGGTCGAGGAGATTTACCTGCCGCTGTCGCGCCTGCTCTCGCTCTATGTCGCCGCCACCCAGCGCTTGTTCCGCGCCCAGCAGGGCTTCCTCGGCACCGAGGACGTCAAGATGCCGTATGTGATCGGCGTCGGCGGCTCGGTCGCGGTCGGCAAGTCGACGACGGCGCGCGTGCTCGAGGCGTTGCTCGCGCGCTGGCCCAATACCCCCAAGGTCGATCTGGTGACGACCGACGGCTTCCTCTACCCGAACGCGGTGCTGGAGCGGGAACGCCTGATGGAGTGCAAAGGCTTTCCCGAAAGCTACGATCTGCCGGCGTTGCTGCATTTCCTTTCGGACATCAAGGCGGGGCGTCGCCCGGCCCGCGCGCCCGTCTACTCGCACCTCGTTTACGACGTGATGCCCAACCATTGGGTCGAGATCGACCATCCCGACATCCTGATCGTCGAGGGCCTCAATGTGCTGCAGGCCGCCCGCCCGCCCAAGGACGGCAAGGCGATCCCGTTCGTGTCGGATTTCTTCGATTTCTCGGTCTATCTCGATGCCGGCGAGGACGTGCTGCGCACCTGGTATGTCGATCGGTTCCTGACATTGCGCGGCACCGCGTTCCGCGATCCCATGTCGTACTTTCACCGCTACTCGCTATTGAGCGACGAGCAGGCCGTGGAGACCGCCACCTCGATCTGGACGCGGATCAATCTGGTCAATCTGCGCGAAAACATCCTTCCCACCCGCCAGCGCGCCGACCTCATCCTCAGGAAGGGCGCCAATCACGCGATCGAGCAAGTGTCGCTGCGCCGGCTGTGAGTAACCTCCCCCGCTTGCGGGGGAGGTCGACGCCGCGAAGCGGCGGCGGGTGGGGGGTTACGCGGCGTGGCGCTCGGCCATCGGGCCGAAATGCTCGATGTAGCGGTGCTTGATCGCCGTGACGGGCAGCACGATCAGCACGTCGGTGGTGCCGAACTGATAATCGGCCACGGCGCCCTCGCCGATATAGGCGCCGAGCCGCAGATAGCCCTTGATCAGCGGCGGCAGGGCGCGCAGCGCCGCCTTGGGGTCGATCGCCTCCTTGGCCATCCGGTTCATCTCGACATAGCGATGCGGCAGCGCGCGGGCGCGCCACGGCTCGGGTGCGGGCGCATAGTGGTGCAGGAACGACAGCGGCAGTGCGATCCGGTCGGGGTCGGTGCCGTCGAGGCTGGCGCAACCGATCATGACGTCGAGCCGATGCTTGAGCACGTAGGTCCAGATGCCGTGCCACAGCAGCTCCACCGTCCGCTTGTTGCGATAGGGCGGCAGTACGCAGGAGCGGCCCAGCTCGAGGAACCGCTGGGGCTGGTGGCGCGTCATCAGCGCGCCGATCTCGAACTCGCCGGCGGTATAGAAGCCGCCGTGGCGCTCGGCCACGTCCTGACGCAGCAGGCGATAGGTGCCGACCACCGGCGCTCTGCGCCGCCCCACCATGCGGCCGGCCAGGGCGTGGTCGACCACGAGGAGATGGTCGCAGATGGCGTCGAAGGTATCGATGTCGCGGCGGGCGAACAGGGTCTTGGCGTCGGCGACCGCTGCTCTTTCCTGATAGAACACCCGATAGCGCAGCTTTTGTGCGCGGCGCACGTCGGCGGCCTTGTAGGCGAGCCGCACCTCGAGCGACCCGAGCCGGCCGAGCGTCTCGGTCGGCCGGTCGAACCGGGCCTCCGGCACCCGCAGGCCGCTATAGGCGCGCAACGTCGGCAGGAATCCCGGGGTGCCCGCGGCCATGGTGGCGGGCCGGAAACGGTCGACGAGCCGGCGCGGCGCCGGCGGCCGAGCCTGATTCATCGGGTCGCCCAACGTGCCCCTCCCCGGAGGCCCTGCGGTGCCGATCCGAATCGCCACCGTTCGCCGCTGCGCCGCCTTACAGCACGGGTCCGGTACGCTATTATGACAATTGGGGCGGGAACGTGCGGCCGTCAAGCGGCGAGTGGCGCCGGGGAGGGGTGTTTCGCGGCCGTGAGGGCCGCTTCCAGCCGCTCGCGATCGAGCGGTTTCGCCAGGAACCCGTCCATCCCGGCCTCGACGCAGGCCTCGCGGTCCTCGTCGAACGCGTTGGCGGTGAGCGCGATGATCGGCGTGCGCGCGGCGTTGCGCTCGGCCTCCGCGGCCCGGATGCGCTGCGTCGCACCGATGCCGTCGAGGTCTGGCATATTCACGTCCATGAGCACGAGATCGTAGGGCGCGCCCGACACCTGCGCGGCGAGCCACGAGTCCACAGCGCTCGTCCCGTTGCGTGCCATGGTGGGCCGATGACCGAGTTTCGCCAGCAGCGACCGGGCGAGCAGCGCGTTGATGTCGTTGTCCTCCGCCACCAGGATGGCCAGCCCTTGCGGTCTGCCGGCTGAGCGGTCAGGCGCCGTCTCGGGCGATGGCTCGGCAGCCGGGTCGGGAGCGAACGCCGCGTCCGTCTCGGAGAAGCGCGCCGCCAGCGACGCCGGACGCACCGGCTTCACCAGGTAGCCGGTGAAGCCCGCGTCCCGCAGCGCCGCAAGCTCGTGGCGCTCGCCCGGCGTGATCAGCACGATGCGCCGCGGGATAGCGTCGCCGATCGAGCGCGCGAGGTCCTGCACGGCCTCGGCGCCGAGGGCGCGGTCGACCAGCACGGCGTCCCAGCGGCGCTCGGGCATGAGCGCGGCCGCGACCTCGCCGTCCGGCGCGATCGCGGTGCGGGCGCCCCAGCGGCCGAGGCGCTGCGCCACCAACGGGGGTTCGACGGCGCTCGCCGCCACGATCAGCACCGCACCATCGAGCTGCGGCGCGCGGAACGACGGTTCGGCCGAATCCGCGGCCGGCGGCAGCGGCATCGCGACCGTGAAGGTCGAGCCGCCGCCCGGCAGGCTGTCGAGGCCGATGCGGCCGCCCATGCGCTCGACGATCCGTTTGGTGATGGCAAGCCCGAGCCCGGTGCCGCCGTAACGCCGGGTCGCGCCGCCCTCGGCCTGTTCGAACTCGCGGAAGACGCGCGCCTGGGCGTCCGGCGCGATGCCGATGCCGGTGTCGCGCACCGAGAGTTGGACCTCGTCCGGCCAAATCCCCGGCTCGACCGTCACGGCGACGCCGCCCGTCTCGGTGAATTTGATCGCGTTGCCGGCAAGGTTGAGCAGCACCTGGCGCAGCCGCGCCGCGTCGCCCAGCACGCGCTCGGGCAGCCGCTCGTCCACATAGGCGGCGATCTCGATGCGCTTCGCGTGCGCCCGCGGCGCCAGCAGCTCGACCACTTCCTCGGCGAGCGCCGCCAGCGCGAACGAGCGCGCTTCGAGATCGAGCCTGCCGGCCTCGATCTTCGAGAAGTCGAGAATCTCCTCGATCAGCGACAGCAGCGTGTCGCCGGAGGTCTTGATCGCCTTGGCATAGGTGGTCTGCTCGGGCGTGAGCGCAGTGTCGAGCATCAGATCCGCCATGCCCAGGATGCCGTTGAGCGGCGTGCGGATCTCGTGCGACACCATGGCGAGGAAGCGCGATTTCGCCCGATTGGCCGCTTCCGCCTGGTCGCGTGCGTCGGCAAGCGCGCGCTCGGTCTCGGTGCGGTCGGTCACGTCGCGGCCGACGCTCTGCGTCTCCGTGCGCCCGGCCGTGCCGGCGCGAACCACCACCTCGCGCCAGGCGATCCAGCGCGGTCCGTCGATGGTCGCGATCTTCTGGTCGTGCACGCGCGTGCCGTCGGCGAGCACCGCGGCGTCGCCCTGGTCGAGGATGTCGGGCGCGAAGGCGGTGCCGACCAGCGCCTCGCGCGGCCGGCCGGCCAGTGCGCAGAACGCGTCGTTCGCGTAGGTGATGCGGCCCTCCGGGTCGCGCCGCACGATGACGTCGCCCTGGGCCTCGAGGAAGCTGCGCGCGCGCTCCTCGGCCTCCTTGAGCTCCCAGTTGCGGTCGGCGAGCATCTCCGCGCGCTCCTCGAGCCTACGCTTTTGCGCGCGCGCATGCCGGATGCGGCGGACGACGTGCATGAGTGCCCCGATCCCCGCCACGGTCAGGCCACCGCCGATGCTGAAGGGAAGCGGGTCCTCGACATCGCTGCCGTCGTCGGCCCGGCTTGTCGAGTTCAACGCCAAAGCCAGGAGGAGCGCGAGCCCAAGGATCGCCACGCGCACGACGATGGCAGCCGCACGGTGCCCGTAAAGCGCGCGGTCGCGCACTTCGCCGCTCAGGCCGTACGATGCCGACATGATGTCGTCCGCCACCCTGTGCCGCGCATCCGCGGCGCGATCCTGGTCCGTTTCAGGACTTCTGCGGTCGACTCTCGCCCGCCGAGGGTTGCCAAATCCCTTCATGCGCAGTCGCCCCTGGCCGGGGGGTTGACGGAACGATAATGGCGGCGGGCATGAGTGCTGGAATTCAGCGCCGTTTGCGCCGATCCGCGGCCGGACTGGCCGGGCTCGATAAAATTGGCGAAAATCCGTTAGCGCGGCGTTAGGCATAAGCGGATTTGCGTCGTGCGGCATGGGCAACAGGACGGACAATGACCGCCTACCGCATCGGCCTCGACATCGGCGGCACGTTTACCGACTTCGTTCTCTATGACGGAGCGCGGCGGTGCATCTCGCTGCACAAATGCCTGACGACGCCGCACGACCCGTCGATCGCGGCGCTCGAGGGCCTCGGCGAACTGACGGCGCAGGCCGGACTAGACCTCGCGCGCGTCGGCGAGATCGTGCACGGCACCACGCTGGTGACGAACGCGATCATCGAGCGCCGCGGCGTCGCGGTCGGCCTCCTGACGACGCAAGGCTTCCGCGACGTTCTGCAGATGGGCACCGAGCAGCGCTACGACATCTACGACCTGTTCCTGCAATTCCCCGAGCCGCTGGTTCCGCGCCGGCGCCGGCTGGAAATCCCCGAGCGCATGGACGCGCAAGGCCGGGTGGTGATCCCGCTCGACCTCGCCGCCGTGCGCGCTGCGGCGCGGCGTCTGGTCGACGCGGGGGTCGAGGCGATCGCGGTCTGTTTCCTGCACGCCTATCGTAACCCGGATCACGAACGTGCAGTGGCGGCGCTGCTGCGCCGCGAGTTTCCGGAACTGTTCGTATCGCTGTCGTGCGAGGTCGTGGCCGAGCTGCGCGAATATCAGCGCGCGGTGACGACCTGCGCCAACGCCTATGTGCAGCCGCTGATGGGGAGGTACCTGGCGCGACTCGAGCACGAGCTTGCCGCGCGCGGCTTTCGCGGCCGGCTCAATCTCATGCATTCGGCCGGTGGGCTGATCTCGCCGGACGCCGCCCGCGCTTTTCCGATCCGCCTCATCGAGTCGGGGCCGGCGGGCGGCGGCCTCGCGACGGCATTGTTCGGCGCGCTTTCCGGTCAGGACGAGGTGATCGCCTTCGACATGGGCGGCACCACAGCCAAATCCTGCCTGGTCGAGGGCGGCCGCATCGAGGTCGCCGCCATGATGGAGGCGGCGCGCGTGCACCGGTTCAAGCGCGGCTCGGGCCTGCCCATCAAGGTGCCGGTGATCGACATGATCGAGACCGGGGCCGGCGGCGGCTCCATCGCGGCGATCGACGAGGTCGGCCTGTTGCGCGTCGGCCCGCGCTCGGCCGGTGCCGACCCCGGCCCCGCCTGCTACGGCCGCGGCGGCACCGAGCCGACCGTGACCGACGCCAACCTGGTGCTCGGCTATTACGACCCGGCGTTCTTCCTGGGCGGCCGCATGGCGCTCGACCGCAGGGCGGCGCACAAGGCCGTCGCCCGCATCGGCGAGACGCTGGGCCTCTCCGCCGTCGAGGCCGCCTGGGGCATCCACAAGGTCGTCACCGAAAGCATGGCGGCTGCCGCCCGCATCCATATCGTCGAAAAGGGCAAGGACTCACGCCGTTACGCTCTCGTGGGCTTCGGCGGTGCCGGGCCGGCCCATGCGGCGGGTGTGGCGCGTATCTTGGGCATCCGCGAGGTGATCGTGCCGCCCGCGTCGGGCGCAGCGTCCTGCCTCGGATTCCTGGCCGCGCCGCTGAGTTTCGAGCTGGTGCGCTCGCACCCGGTGCGGCTCGTCGCGGGATTTGATGCGGGGTCGATCAATTGCATCCTCGATGAGCTGGAACGCGAGGGTCGCGCACGCCTGGTCGAGGCGGGGGTGTCCGCCGTCGAGATCAAGATCGAGCGCAGCGCCGACATGCGGCTCGTCGGCCAGATGCACGAGATCAACGTGCCGCTTCCGGCCGGTGCGATCGATGAATCCTCCCTCGAGGCGATCCGGGCGGCCTTCGCCGCGGTCTACACCAAGCGCTACACGTCGCTGTTCGGCGCCGCCACCATCGAGGCGATCAGTTTTCGCGTGCGTGCCCTCGGGCCCATGCCGAGGCTCGATCTGGGTCAGGCCGAATCCGAGGGAGCAGCACGGGAGAAGCGCAAGGGTGTGCGCCAGGCCTGGTTCGATGGCGGCTTCCTCGAAGCGCCGGTCTACGACCGTTATGCCCTCGCGCCGGGCGATCGCATCGAGGGGCCGGCCATCGTCGAGGAGCGCGAAGCCACCGCCATCGTGCCGCCGGGCGACCGGCTCACCGTCGACGCGCACATGAACCTGCGGCTCGCGATCGGCGTCGCGGCGCCGCCGCAAGCCCTGGTCACGGCTGCCACGCCGCTCGAGGAGGCGATGAGTCGCATCGAGGCGGATCCGATCACGCTCGAGATCATGTGGAGCCGCCTCGTCACCGTGGTCGACGAAATGTGGCTCACGGTGATCCGCACCGCGTTCTCCCTGATCATCTCCGAGGCGCAGGATTTCGCCTGCGAATTGCTCGACGCCAACGGTGAGACCTTGGCGCACTCGCCGCGCGCCATGCCGGTGTTCAATCTGTGCCTGCCGCGCACCGTCAAGGCGCTGCTGGAAAAATATCCCCCGGCGACGCTCAAGCCCGGCGACGTGCTGGTGACCAACGACCCGTGGCTGTGCGCCGGGCATCTATTCGACATCGCCGTGCTCACGCCGGTATTCAACGACGATCGGCTGGTCGGCCTCGTCGGCACGGTCGGGCACGTGAGCGACATCGGCGGCACCAAGGATTCGCTCCAGGCGCGCGAAATTTATGAGGAAGGCCTGCAGATCCCGCCGATGAAGCTCTACCGCGCCGGCGCGCCGAGCGAGGACCTGTTCGCGCTCATTGCCGAGAACGTGCGCAATCCGGTGCAGGTGCTGGGCGACATCCACTCGTTCGTCGCCGCCAACGCGGTCGGGGCCGAGCGGCTCAAGGCGTTCATGCGCGAATACGGCATGCACGACCTGGAGGCGCTCGCCGCGGTGCTGCAGGGCCGTGCCGAGACGGCGATGCGCGAGGCGATCCGCGCGCTGCCGAGCGGCACCTATGCGGGCGAGGTGTGGAACAATCCGCTCGGTACCCCGCTACGCTATCCGCTCGCGTTGACCGTGGCGGGCGACGTGATCGAGCTCGACTTCGCCGGTGCGCCGCCGCAGCTGCCGCAGGGCGGGCTCAATTGCACGCTCAACTACACGGCCGCCCACGCCACCTATCCGTTGAAGTGCCTGCTCACGCCGTCGGTGCGCGGCAATGCCGGCTGCTACCGGCCGTTCGTCGTCAAGGCGCCCGAGGGCAGCGCGCTCAACTGCGACAAGCAGATGGCCGTGAACCTGCGCACCCGCACCGGCTGGTACATCGCTCCAAATGTGTTCGGCGCGCTCGCCAAGGCGGCGCCCGATCGCGTGCAGGCGGCAACCGGCCTACCCGTCGCGGTCAACATCTACGGCCGTGACGCCGACGGCGGCATCTATTCGGACCATCTGTTCATGGGCGGCGGCCAGGGCGGATCGGCCGGCCGCGACGGCGTCTCGGCGCTGCTGTGGCCGACCTCGGCGGCCAACACCTCGATCGAGCTGTTCGAGCAGCGCGTGCCGGTGCTGGTGCTGGAGAAGACCTACATCGCCGATTCCGGCGGGCCCGGCCGCAGCCGCGGCGGGCTCGGCCAGCGCGTGGCGTTGCGCAAACGCGACGCCGATGGACTGCCGACGCTCGCCTCGGTCTATCCGGAAGGGGTCGACATCGAGACGCCCGGCCTGTTCGGCGGCGGCGCCGGCCGCTCCGCCCGCGGCGTCGTGCGCAATGCGGCAGGCGAGGTCGTGCGCGATTGCGGCACCGGCGAGCTGGTGACGCTGCGGTCGGATGGCGAGGTCGTCGAGGTGTCGTTGTCGGGCGGCTCCGGGTTCGGCGATCCGCGCGCGCGGCCGCTTGCCGCCGTCGCGCACGATCTCTACGAAGGCCTCGTTACGCCGGAAGCGGCCGAGCGCGACTATGGCGTTGCGATCGGCCCCGATGGCAAACTCGACATGGCCGAAAGCGGCAAACGCCGCCAGCTCGGGACCGCCGCCGAATGACCGCGCTCGCAAGCGTGCGACAGGAACAAGGCGTGCCGCGCCCGGTGCACCGGCGTTCCAAAATCTCGCCCATCGCCTGGGCGATCGCGCCGGCCGGGCTCCTGTTCGTGCTGTTCTTCATGCTGCCGTTTGGCGTGATGGCGGCCTTGAGCGTGCTCAGCGGCAACCCGGTGTCCAATCCGAACATCGCGTTCACCTGGCGCCACTACCTGCGCCTCGTCGACAGCGACCTCTACGTCGACGCCCTCGTCGCGACGCTGCGCATCGGCGTCGTCACCACCGCGTTGGCCTTGCTGATCGGCTATCCGCTCGCGCACCTGATGGCGCGCATGCGTTCGCGCCTCGGCCACGGGCTGCTGCTCATGGCGGTGGTCGCCCCGATGCTCACCGGCATCGTGGTGCGCACCTTCGCGTGGATGACGCTGTTGGCCGATCGCGGTGCCATCAATACCACGCTCGCCTGGCTCGGGTTCATCGAGAAGCCGCTTCCGCTCATGTACAACGAATTCGGCGTCGTGGTCGGCCTCGTGCACATCTACGTGCCGTTCATGGTGCTCACGCTGGTCGGCGTGATCGGCCGCATCGACCCGGCGCTCGAGGAAGCCGCCCGCAATCTCGGTGCCGGCCGCCTGCGCACCTTCCTCGAAGTGACGCTGCCGTTGAGCCTGCCGGGCATCCTCGCCGGCTCGCTGCTCGTTTTCGCGCTGGCGATCAGCGCCTACGTCACGCCGGTCCTGCTCGGCGGCAGCAACGTG
>DASPZC010000022.1:0-3053 GCA_035636455.1 Xanthobacteraceae bacterium | reverse complement strand
CGCCATCCATCCTCGCGGCCGACTACGCGGCCCTGGCTGACGAGGTGGCGAGGCTGGGCGATCAGGTCGACTGGCTGCACGTCGACGTGATGGACGGCCATTTCGTGCCCAATATCACCATCGGGCCCGCCGTGGTGAAGGCGCTGCGCCGCCACACGCAAAAGCCGCTCGACGTGCACCTGATGATCGCGCCGGCCGACCCCTATCTCGAGGCGTTCGCGGCCGCCGGCGCCGACCACATCATCGTGCACGTGGAATCCGGGCCGCACGTCCACCGCTCGCTCCAGGCGATCCGCGCGCTCGGCAAGAAGGCGGGCGTCACGCTCAATCCCGGCACCTCGGAAACGACCATCGAGCACGTGATCGACCTCGTCGACCTGATCCTCGTCATGTCGGTCAATCCCGGGTTCGGCGGCCAAGCCTTCATCCCGGACGCGGCGGAGAAAATCCGCCGTCTGCGCGCCATGGCGGGCGGGCGGCCGATCGAGATAGAGGTCGACGGCGGCATCGGGCCCGACACCGCCGCCGCGGTGGCGTCCGCCGGCGCCAACGTGCTGGTCGCCGGCTCCGCCGTGTTCAAGGGCGGTGCGCAGGCCTATCGCGCCAACATCGCGGCGATCCGCTCCGCCGCCGCTATGGCGCGTGGCGAGGCGGCGTGACCATCATGACGATCCCGCGCTACACCCGTGCCGACATGGCGGCGATCTGGGAGCCGCAGACCCGCTTTCGCATCTGGTTCGAGATCGAGGCGCACGCGGCCGACGCCATGGCCGAACTCGGCCTGATCCCGAAGAGCGCCGCGAAGACCATCTGGGAGAAGGGCAAGACCGCGGCCTTCGACGTTGCGCGCATCGATGCGATCGAGCGCGAGGTCAAGCACGACGTCATCGCCTTCCTCACCCATCTCGCCGAGATCGTCGGGCCCGACGCGCGCTTCGTGCACCAGGGCCTCACCTCGTCGGACGTGCTCGACACCTGCTTCAACGTCCAGCTGGTGCGCGCCGCCGATTTATTGCTCGCCGACGTCGACAAGCTGCTCGACGCGCTCAAGCGCCGGGCCTTCGAGCACAAGCTCACGCCCACCATCGCCCGCTCGCACGGCATCCACGCCGAGCCGACCACGTTCGGCGTCAAGCTCGCCTCGGCCTATGCGGAATTTTTGCGCGCCCGGGCGCGTCTCGTCGCGGCGCGCGAGGAGGTCGGCACCTGCGCGATCTCCGGCGCGGTCGGCACCTTCGCCCAGGTCGACCCGCGCGTCGAGGCACACGTGGCCAAGGCCATGGGCCTCGAGGTCGAGCCGGTCTCGACCCAGATCGTGCCGCGCGACCGCCACGCCATGTATTTCGCCGTGCTCGGCGTCGTCGCCTCCTCGGTCGAGCGGCTCGCCACCGAGATCCGCCACCTGCAGCGCACGGAGGTGCTGGAAGCGGAGGAATATTTCTCCGAGGGCCAGAAGGGCTCCTCGGCCATGCCGCACAAGCGTAACCCGGTGCTCAGCGAGAACCTTACCGGGCTCGCCCGCATGGTGCGCGCCTATGCGATGCCGGCGATGGAGAACGTCGCGCTGTGGCACGAGCGCGACATTTCCCATTCCTCGGTCGAGCGCATGATCGGCCCCGACGCCACGGTGACGCTCGACTTCGCGCTGGCGCGACTCGCCGGCGTCATCGACAAGCTCGTCGTCTATCCGGACAACATGCGGCGCAACCTCGACCGCCTCGGCGGCCTCATCCATTCCCAGCGCGTGCTGATCGCGCTCACTCAAAAGGGCGTCGCGCGCGAGGACGCCTATCGCCTGGTGCAGCGCAACGCCATGAAGGTGTGGGCCGGCGAAGGCGATTTCGCGACACTGCTCAAGGCCGACCGGGAGGTGCGCGCGAAACTCTCCGACAAGGACATCGAGGCGAGCTTCGACCTCGGCTATCACCTCAAGCACGTCGACACGATTTTTGAACGGGTGTTTGGGAAATCCCTCCCCTGAAAGGGGAGGGTGGCGACCCGGACTTGGTCCGGGGGAGCCGGGTGGCGTTCTCTCGGCGAGCGCGGTGCACGTGGAGAGCACCCCACCCGGCCGCGCGCTGCACGCGCGTCCACCCTCCCCTTCGGGGAGGGATTCCCATCACGCGCCGAATTGATGAGCAAATTCCTGATGAGCGAATGGTTGCTCGATCCGGACGTGGCGTTCCTCAATCACGGCTCGTATGGCGCGACGCCGCGCACGGTGCTCGCCGAGCAGGAGCGTTTACGCGCGAAAATGGAGCGTCACCCCACCCGCTTCATGGCGGACGAATTGCCGGGTGCGTTCCGCGCGGCGGCGGGGCGGCTTGCCGCGTTCGTCGGGGCTGCCGCCGACGACCTCGTGTTCGTCGAGAACGCCACGGCCGGCTGCAATACGGTGCTCAATGCGCTGCGCTTTGCCGCGGGCGATGAAATCCTGCTGACCGACCACGCCTACCCGGCGGTGCGCAAGGCGGCCGCCTATGCGGCGGCGCGCGCCGGCGCCCGCGTGGTCGAAGCGGCGGTGCCGTTCCCGGTCGGCGATGCAGCGGACATCGTTGCGGCGGTCGCGCAAAAGCTCGGGCCGCGCACGCGGCTTGCCATCCTCGACCACGTGACCTCACCGACCGCCGTCATTTTTCCGGTGCGCGAGCTCACCGCGCTCGCCCGCGCCGCCGGCGCGCGGGTGCTGATCGACGGCGCGCACGCCCCCGGCATGCTCACCCTCGACGTGCCGGCGATCGAGGCCGACTGGTACGTCGGCAATTGCCACAAGTGGCTGATGGCGCCCAAGGGCAGCGGGTTCCTGTGGGCGAGCCCGGCACGTCAGACAGACCTGCACCCGCTGGTGATCTCGCACGGCTTCGGCCAGGGATTTGCCGCCGAGTTCGACTGGGTCGGCACGCGCGATCCGAGCGCGTGGCTGGCGGTGCCGGCGGCGATCGATTTCCACCAAAAACTCGGCGGGCCGGCGCTGCGCGAGCGCAACGCGACGTTGGCGCGGACCCAGGCGACGCGGCTGGCGAACGCGTGGAAGACCGAGCGCGGCGCGCCCG
>DASPZC010000021.1:0-3163 GCA_035636455.1 Xanthobacteraceae bacterium | reverse complement strand
CAGACCGGGCGGGCGCGGCGTCTTGTCGAACTCGGTGATGTCGGCGCCGGCGATGAAGGTGCGTCCGGCCGTGGCGAGCACGATCGCGTCGATGCCGTTGTCGTCGCGCGCCTTGGTGAAGGTGTCCAGCAATCCGGCGCGTACCTCCTGCCGGAGCGCATTGACGGGCGGATTGTCGACGAGGATGACGGCAACGGCGCCGGGGCGCAGTTCGACGAAACTGGACAAGATTTCCTCCCTGCCGCGCACGCGGCGCTAACCCTTCGCAAGTTTCGCAACGCGAAACTCTGTTCTGCATTATTGACCGGAACGCTAGGAAGTGGTGCCATCGCTGTCAACATTGGGACACGCAACAACGGTCCAGGGGATGGCTGCATACGAGAGCCTCAAGGCCGGCGGCGGCCGCTTGAGCGAACCGATCCCGGCCCACGATCGCAAGTTCGTGGTGGCGCTGGCGCGCGGGCTCGACGTCCTGCGGGCGTTCACGCCGAACGAGGGACTGCTCGGCAACCAGGAGATCGTCACCCGCACCGGGCTGCCCAAGGCGACGGTGTCGCGGCTGACCTACACGCTCACCAAGCTCGGCTATCTTTCGCATATCGAGCGGCTCGGCAAGTACCAGCTGGCGCCGGCGGCGCTCTCGATCGGCTACTCCACCCTGGCGAACATGCGCATCCGCCAGGTGGCGCGGCCTTACATGCAGGAGCTTGCCAACTACGCCGGCGCCTCGGTGTCGCTCGGCAGCCGCGACCGGCTGAGCCTCATCTATGTCGAGCATTGCCGCAGCAAGGCGGCGGTGATGCTGCGCCTCGACATGGGCTCGCGCATTCCGATCGCCACCACCGCCATGGGACGCGCCCTGATCGCCGCCCTGCCGGAGCGGGAACGCGACTGGCTGCTCAGCCACATCGCGCGCCGCGAGGGCGAGCGGTGGCCGAAAATCCGCAGCGGCATCGACCGCGCCATCAAGGATCTGGCGGCGCGCGGCTTCACCGTGTCGGCCGGCGACTGGCAGCCGGACGTGTTCGCGGTCGGCGTGCCGCTGATCGCCAGCGACGGCTCGGGCGTATTCGCCTTCAATTGCGGCGGGCCCGCGTTCCAAATCAACAAGGAGCGGCTGGAGACCGATATCGGCCCGCGGCTCGTCAACATGGTGAGAAACGTCGAAGCTGCCATGAACGGCCATTGAGGCATTTCCCGGCGGCGCGTGCAGCGCTTCGCCGGCGGAAGCGGCAAGAAGAAGCCGGGGCGATCATCGGAGGGGACGGCCAATGGGCGCCAGCGCGGGCGCAAGCGATGCGGTGTTGGCCAGAGCGCTTTCCGATTCAATCGAATCGGAAACGCGCTCTTGCTTTTTGACTTTGTCGCATTTTCTGCGGAAAACCGGTGTCCACTTTTCCGGAAAATGCTCCAGCGCGGCACGCGGGGGCGGCGCATGATGGCGGCAGCCGCCCTCGCGCTTGGCGCGCCCAACGAGCACGCGGCGCCGTTGCTGCGCGTCACCGATGTGGGCGTGCGCTTCGGCGGCATCGTCGCGCTTGACAGCGTCTCGTTCGATCTCGCAGGCGGGCAGATGCTCGGGCTGATCGGCCCGAACGGCGCCGGCAAGACCACCCTGTTCAATTGCTTCAGCCGGCTGTACACGCCGGTGCGCGGCGACATCCTGTTCGAGGGCTCGAGCATCCTCGACAAGGCGCCCCACCGCATCGCCGATATCGGCATCGGCCGCACGTTTCAGAACCTCGCCTTGTTCAGCCGCATGTCGGTCATCGACAACGTCCGGGTCGGCGGCCATCGCCTGGGGCGCAGCGATTTCCTCAGCGACGCCCTGCGTCTGCGATGGGTGACGCGGCAGGACGCGGCGCTCACCGACGCGGCGCGCGAGCTGATCGACTATCTCGATCTTGCCGACGTCGCCGAGCGGCGGGTGGCCGACCTGCCGTTCGGCGTGCAGAAGCGCGTCGAGCTGGCGCGCGCGCTCGCGGTCAAGCCCAAGCTCCTGCTGCTCGACGAGCCGGCCGGCGGGCTCAACCATTTCGAGGTCGAGGAGCTGGGGCGCCTGATCCGCCGCATCCGCGACGAGCGCGACGTCACCGTGCTGCTGGTCGAGCATCACATGAACCTCGTCATGTCGGTGTGCGACCGCGTGGTCGCGCTCGATTTCGGCCGCAAGATCGCCGACGGCACGCCCGCCGAGGTGCAGCGCAATCCCGACGTGATCGCCGCCTACCTGGGGACCACCGCATGACGGCGACGCTGCTCGAAGCCAACGCGTTGTGCGCGTTCTACGGCGCGACCCAGGCGCTGTTCGGCCTCGATCTCGCGGTGGAGGCGGGCGGCATCACCACGCTGCTGGGCGCCAACGGGGCGGGCAAAACCACGACCTTGCGGGCGCTGTCCGGCATGGTGCGCGCGACCGGGGAGATCCGCTTCGACGGCCGGCCGATTGCCGGGCGGCCGGTCGAGCAGATCGTGCGGCTCGGCATCGCCCATGTGCCGCAGGGCCGCGGCACCTTCGTGCGCCAGACGGTCGAGGAAAACCTGCAGATCGGCGCCATGACGCGGCGCAACCATTCCGCCATCGCCGCCGACGTCGAGCGCGTCTACGGCTATTTCCCGCGGCTCAAGGAGCGGCGCCGCCAGCAGGCCGGCACCCTGTCCGGCGGCGAGCAGCAGATGCTGGCGGTTGGCCGCGCCATGATGCTGCGCCCGCGCCTGATGCTGCTCGACGAGCCTTCGTTCGGGCTCGCCCCGCTGATCGTACAGGAGTTGTTCGGCATCCTGCGCAACCTCAACCGCGATGAAAACGTGAGCATGCTGCTGGTCGAGCAGAACGCCTCGCTGGCGCTCGATCTCGCCGACCACGCTTATCTGATCGAGACCGGGCGGCTGGTGATCAAGGGTCCGGCGCATGCGATCCGCAACGACGAGACGGTCCGCCGTTCCTATCTCGGCTATTAGGAAGAGCAAATGAACTGGGAACTGCTGCTCCACCAGGTGCTGGCCGGACTCGCGACCGGCGGTATCTACGCCTGCATCGCGCTTGCCGTGGTGATGATCTACCAGGCGATCGATCACCTCAATTTCGCCCAGGGCGAGATGGCGATGTTCTCGACCTTCATCGCTTGGCAACTGGTCCAATGGGGCATCCCGTTCTGGGTGG
>DASPZC010000020.1:0-6182 GCA_035636455.1 Xanthobacteraceae bacterium | reverse complement strand
CGCAGACCCTGTTCGACGTGGCGCCGACTTTTCTGGTCACCGTGCCGCGCTATCTGCAAAAGTTCGCCTCGCAGGTGCTGGTGAATTTGGGCAGCACCTCGCGCGTGAAGCGCGCGGCCTACGATATCGCCATGCGCGTCGCGCGGCGCCATGCCCGCGCGCGCTGGAACGGCGCCGCCGGCGGCGGGCGCTCGCTCCTCTACGCGCCGGCGCGGCTCGCCGTATTCCGGCCGATCCTCAACAAGCTCGGGCTCGATCAAATAGAGCTGCTGATGTCGGGCGGTGCGCCGCTGCCGGCCGACACCATGGCGCTGTGGCAGATGTGGGGGGTCAACGTGGTGGAGGGCTACGGCCAGACCGAAACCGGCGGCGCGCTGATCAGCGCGCAGCGCGGGCCGTTTCCGCGCCCCGGCAACGTCGGCAGCGTGGTGCGCGGGTTCGACGTGCGCCTCGCGGACGACGGCGAGATTCTGGTGCGCGGGCCCGATTTGTTTGAAGGATATTGGGGGAAGCCCGAGGCGACGCGCGCGGCGATCGACGCCGACGGATACCTGCACACCGGCGACGTGGGCGAATGGCACGGGGATCATTTGAAGATCGTCGACCGCGCGCGCGACTTCATCGTCACCGCCGGCGGCAAGACCGTCGCGCCGGCCAACATCGAGACCGTGATGCGCGCGAGCCCGTACGTGGCCGAGGTCGTGGTCTACGGCCACGGGCAAAAATATCTGACCGCGCTGGTCGAGATCGACTTCGAGGCGGTGGCCGACTGGGCGCGCAGTAACGACGTCGCCTACACGGGCTTCACCAGCCTGGCCGCGCATCGCCAAGTCGAGCAGCTGATCGCCGGCGAGATCGCACGGCTCAATCAAACGCTCGGCCGCGTCGAGCAGATCAAACGCTTCCGCATTTTGCCGAAGGCGCTCGATCCCGAGGAGGAAGGCGAGCCGGTGACTCCCACCCGCAAGGTCAAGCGCGCGCAGATGCAGCGCCGCTTCGCCGCCCTCATCGACTCCATGTACGACGACCGCGAGCAGCGCCTGGTGGCGGCGGAGGTGGGGGAGGGATGACGATGCGTTCCCCGGGTGCACCGCAGCGGCGCTGTTCCCCGGATGCGGCGCAGCGTGTAGCGAAGCGAAACGGTGCGCCGCTGATCCGGGGTCCAGGTTATCATCCAGCAACCTGGGCCCCGGGTCTGCAGCGCACCACTCCGGGGCACCCCATTGCGCAATGGCGCAATGGGGACCCCTTCGTGCTGCGCTGCGCCCGGGGAACGCGCTCTGACCATGCAACTCTACGTCAACATCGTCGTGCTCGCGTCGATCTACGCGCTGATCGCGTGCGGGTACGTGCTGATCTACCGGGTCAGCCGCGTGCTCAACCTGGCGCATGGCGAGCTGATGATGCTCGGCGCCTATCTGCTGCTCGCCACCGCCTCGCTGTTCGCCGGCAACCCGGCGCTGGCGCTGGCGGCGGCGCTGGTGCTCAGCCTCACGGTCGGCGCGCTGGTCTATGTTTTGCTGATGCGGCGGATGACCGGCGAGATCGTGCTCGCCGCCGTGCTGGCCACGGTCGCGCTCGGCATTTTTCTGCGCGGGCTCGTCGTGCTGGTCTGGTCGGCGCAGCAGCAGTATCCGGCGCCCGCGCTCGGCTTCGTCAACGCCGCGCTCGCGCTGCCGGGCGGCGCGCGCATCTCCGTTGCCGCCGCCGCGCTGGTCATCGCGACTGCGCTCGTCTACGGCGGCCTGTTCGCCTTCCTGCAGTTTGGCCGCTGGGGCGTGCGCCTGCGCGCCGCCGGCCAGAACCCACTGCTCGCGGCGCAGCGCGGCATCAACCTGCATGCGGTTTACGCCCTCGCCTGGGCGCTCTCGACCTTCACCGGCGCGCTCGCCGGCATGCTGATCGCGCTCGATTCCGGCCTCGACGCCACCATGACGGTGATCGGCCTCAAGGCGTTTCCGGCCGCGCTGGTGGGCGGCCTCGACAGCCTCGTCGGCGCCCTCGCCGGCGCGCTGATCATCGCCGCGGCGGAAGTTTTGCTGATCCAGCACGTCGACCCGCTGCTCTCCGACGTGGTGCCGTTCCTCGTGCTGATTCTCATGCTGGCGTGGCGGCCGTGGGGCCTGTTCGGCACGCGCGAGGAGCTGGACCGTGTCTAGGGCGCCGCGGGCGAGCGGCTACTTCCGCAGCGACTACCGCGAAGACCTGGCGCTCGTCGGCACGCGGCTCGAGCGCAACGCGCTCGGCGCCGCGCTCGCGGTGCTGCTGCTGTTCCCGTCCGGCGCCTCGGTGTTTCAGCTCGATCTCGCCTGCCAGTTCTTCCTCGCGGCGATCGGCGCGCTGTCGCTCATGCTGCTCACCGGCTATTGCGGCCAGATCTCGCTCGGCCATGCCGGCCTGCTGGCGGCGGGCGCCTACACGGCGGGCGTGCTGTCCAAGGAGATCGGCGCGCCCGCATGGATGACGTTGCCGGCCGCGACCGCGGTCGGCGCGCTGCTCGGGTTGTTGTTCGGGCTGCCGTCGCTGCGCCTGCGCGGGCTTTATCTCGCGGTCAGTACGCTCGCGCTGCATTTCGTCGTCGTCTACCTGGGCAGCGAGTACGAGACCAGGCGCGGCTTCTCCACCGGCATCGTCATCGACCCGCCGAAGTTCTTCGGCCACGCACTCACCCACCCGGTCGCCTGGTATTTCGTTTTGCTGGTCGCCGCCGCGGCGACGCTGCTCATCTGCCTCAACCTGCTGCGCGGCCGCACCGGCCGCGCCTGGGGGGCGATCCGCACGCACGAGACCGTGGCGGCGGCGCTCGGCGTCAACGTCGCGCGCTACAAGCTCACCGCCTTCGTGATTTCGTCGGCGATCACCGCGCTCGCCGGCGCGCTCGCGGCCTATTACCGCGGCTTCGTGTCGGGCGAGGCGTTCTCGCTGTTCCTGTCGATCCAGTACGTCGCCATGATCATCATCGGCGGCATGGGTTCCCTCGCCGGCGCACTGCTCGGCGCCGGCTTCGTCACCATGTTCCCCTATGCGATCGAGGCCGGGCTTGCGGCGCTGCCGGGCGCGCAGCGCTACGCCGGCCTGCTGTTCGCGGTGAACTACGCCGCCTTCGGCGTGGTGATGATCGCCTTCCTGATGTTCGAGCCCGCCGGCCTGATCGGCCTGTGGCGCCGGGCGCAGAGTTACTTCTTGCTGTGGCCGTTCAAGCAGCGGCCGGTGGGCGGGGGAGGGTGATGCGCGCGGGGCCGCTGCTCCCTCTCCCCGCTTGCGGGGAGAGGGTCGGGGTGAGGGGGCCTCAATGATCATGCGCCTTCCTCAAACGCCCCCTCACCCGGATCGCTTCGCGATCCGACCTCTCCCCGCAAGCGGGGAGAGGTAAGGGGCGCGCGTCATGACGGTCACCCCCCTCCTCGCCGTCGACAAGCTCGAGGTGGTGTATCACCGCGCGGTGACGGCGGTGCAGGGGATCACGCTCGCGGTCGCGCCCGGACAGATCGTCGCCATCCTCGGCACCAACGGCGCCGGCAAGACCACGTGCCTGCGGGCGATCTCCGGCTTCCTCGGCATCGACGACGCGCGGGTGACCGACGGCACGATCGCGTTCAACGGCGAGCGCATCGACAAGCTGCCGCCGCACGCGATCGCCCGGCGCGGCGTCGTGCTGGTGCCCGAGCGCGACAAGGTGTTTGAAAGTCTCACGGTCGCCGAAAACTTGCGGGTGCCGGTGTCGCGCGGAGTCTTTAGTTGGTCGCATTTTCTGCGGAAAACCGGTGCCCACTTTTCCGGAAAATGCTCCAGCAGAACGGAAGACCGCCGGCGCGAAGAGACGGCTTATCAGTTCTTCCCGCGCCTCCACGACATCCGCGGCCGCCTTGCGGGGCTCCTGTCCGGCGGCGAGCGGCAGATGCTGGCGTTCGCCGGGGCGCTGATGTGTGCGCCGCAGGTGCTCCTCGTCGACGAGCTGTCCCTCGGCCTCGCGCCGGTGGTGGTCGAGGATTTGATGCGGCGCCTCGCCGACATCCGCCGCGAGCTGAATCTTGCGGTTCTCATGGTCGAGCAGAGTGCCGCGGTGGCGCTCGCCGTCGCCGACTACGGCTACGTGCTGGAGAACGGCCGCGTCGTGCTCGACGGCACCGCCGCGCGGCTCGCCGCCCACGGCGACATCCAGGAATTCTATCTCGGCGGCGCCGGCGCCGAGCGGCGCAGCTACCGCGCCGTCAAGCAGTATCGCCGTTCCCGGAGATGGTATGGCTGAGCTGGCGGTCGAGCATCTCACGTTGCGCTTCGGCGGGCTCACCGTGCTCGACGACGTGTCGCTTATGGTCGCGCCCGGCGAACTGCTGGCGCTGATCGGCCCGAACGGCGCCGGCAAGACCAGCGTGCTCAACTGCATCAGCGGGCTCTACCGCGGCGCCGGCCGCATCCGCTTCCGCGGCGAGGACATCGCCGGGCTGGCGCCGCACGCGATCGCGCGGCGCGGCATCGCCCGAACGTTCCAGCACGGCGAGCTGTTCGCCCACATGAGCGTGCTCGACAACCTGCTCGCCGGCCGCCATACGCGTGGCACCACCGGGCCGCTCGCCGAGATGTTTTATCTCCCGGCGGTGCGGCGCGCCGAGGTCGCGCATCGCGCGGCGGCCGAGCGCATCCTCGATTTCGTCGAGCTGACGCGCTACCGCCACGCGCGCGTCGAGGCGCTGCCGTTCGGCATCAGAAAAATCGTCGGCTTCGCCCGCGCGCTGGCGCTCGAGCCGGCGCTGCTGCTGCTCGACGAGCCGTCCGCCGGCCTCAATCGCGACGAGCGCGAGGACCTCGCCCGCTTCATCCTGCGCATCAAGCACGAGCTCAACCTCGCCATGGTGTGGATCGAGCACGACATGCAGATGGTCGCCGACCTCGCCGACCGCCTGCACGTGCTCGACTACGGCCGCACCCTCGCCGAAGGCGCGCCCCTGCAGGTGCTCGCCGACCCCGCGGTGGTCGAGGCGTATCTGGGAAGGGGGAATTCGGGTAGAGTGGGGAATGGCGAATAAACACCGGCCCTCATGGTGAGGAGCCGCGCGCAGCGCGGCGTCTCGAACCATGTCGGCAGACTCGCTTGCCGCCATCCTTCGAGACGCGTCGCTTCGCGACGCTCCTCAGGATGAGGACCGCGTAAACTGGCACCCATGACGAAAATCCTCCATCGCCGCATCGATCACGACTACCCGGCCGCCGTGCGCGGGGAGGGGGTGCGGCTGTGGGATGCGGACGGCCGGGAGTACGTCGACGCGTCGGGCGGCGCGGCGGTGTCGTGCCTCGGGCACGGCCACCCGGACGTGCTCGCCGCCATGCATAAGCAGATCGACGCGCTCGCCTACGCGCACACCAGCTTCTTCACCACGCGCATCGCCGAGGAATTGGGCGACGACCTCGTCGCGAACGCGCCGGCCGGCACCAGCCACGTCTATCTGGTGAGCGGCGGCTCCGAGGCGGTCGAGGCGGCGCTCAAGCTGGCGCGGCAATATTTCGTCGAGCGCGGCGAGAGCGGTCGGCGCCACTTCATCGCGCGGTGCCAGAGCTATCACGGCAACACCCTCGGCGCGCTCGCGGTCGGCGGCAATGCGTGGCGGCGAAAACAGTTCGCGCCGCTCTTGATCGAGGCGCATCACGTTTCGCCGTGCTACGCGTATCGCGGGCGGGCGAGCGACGAGACGCCGGAGGCGTACGGCGAGCGCCTCGCGCGCGAGCTGGAAGCAAAGATCGAGGAGCTGGGCCCGGCGACCGTCATCGCCTTCGTGGCCGAGACGGTGGTGGGCGCCACCTTGGGCGCGGTGCCGGCGGTGCCGAACTATTTTCGACGCGTGCGCGAGATCTGCGACCGCCACGGCATTTTGCTGATCCTCGACGAGGTGATGTGCGGCATGGGCCGCACCGGCACCTTGCACGCGTGCGAGCAGGAGGGCATCAGCCCCGACCTCATGGCGGTCGCCAAGGGTTTGGGCGGCGGCTACGCGCCGATCGGCGCCGTGCTGGTGGGCGGCAAAATCTTCGACGCCGTCGCGCACGGCTCGGCCCTGTTCCAGCACGGCCACACCTACATGGGCCATCCGCTCGCCTGCGCGGCGGCGCTCGCCGTGCAGCAGACGATCCGGCGCGACGATCTGCTTGCAAATGTGCGGGCGCAGGGCGCGCATCTCGCCCGCCGG
>DASPZC010000019.1:0-3496 GCA_035636455.1 Xanthobacteraceae bacterium | reverse complement strand
CATCTGTCATCTGTTCTCCGGTCCCTGGCGCGCGGTCCTCGTGCTGTGCGTGACGCAGATCCTGGCGTGGGGCGCGATCTACTATCCGCCGGTGCTCACCGTGCCGCTGATCGCGGCGGACCGCGGCTGGTCGGCGACGCTCGCCATGGGCGGTTTCTCGTTCGGCCTCCTGGTGGCGGGCGTGGCGGCGCCGCGCGTCGGAGCGTTGATCGATCGCTACGGCGGCCATCGGGTCATGCCGGCGGGCTCGCTGGTCGGCGCGCTCGGGCTCGTCGGCCTCGTCCATGCCGGTCACCCGGCGGCTTATTTCGCGGTCTGGATGGCGCTCGGGCTCTCCATGAGCGCCTCGCTCTACGATCCGGCGTTCGCCACCCTGGGGCGCGTGTTCGGCGCCGCCGCGCGCCGGCCGATCACCGCGCTCACGCTCGCGGGCGGTTTCGCCTCGACGGTGAGCTGGCCGGCGACCCACGCGCTGATCGGCGCCGTCGGCTGGCGCGGCACCTACCTGATCTATGCGGCGCTGCTGGCGCTGATCGCCGCGCCGCTGCACGCGTTCGTCCTGCCGCGCACCCGCGCGTCGGTGGAAACCCGGCCGGGCGGCGTGCCGGCGCCGGTCGCGCCGGTGCCGCCGACAGGCTTGGCCTTCGCGCTCGTCGCCGCCGCGTTCGCGGCCTACGCGTTCGTGCCGTCCGGGCTTGCCGCCCATCTGCTGGCGATCTTCGGCCGGCTCGGCCTCGAGCCCGCGACCGTGGTGGCGATCGGCACGCTGTTCGGACCGGCGCAGGTCGCCGCGCGCCTGACCGAGTTCGTGTTCGGCCGCGACCTGCATCCGCTGTGGCTGGTGCGCGGCGCCGTCGGCCTGCTGGTGCTGGGCTTCCTGCTGCTGTGGGCGTTCGGATTGTCGGTGCCGGTGGCGATCGCCTTTGCGGTGATGTTCGGCGTTGCCAACGGGCTCGTCACCATCGCGCGGGGAACCGTGCCGCTCGCGCTGTTCGGCCCCACGGGCTACGGCCGCATCGTCGGCCGCATCGCCGGTCCGTCGCTCCTGATGCAGGCGGCGGCGCCGCTCCTCCTCGCCTACGTCGCCGAGCACGCGTCCGACCGTGCCGCGCTCGCCGTCGCGGCGGCATTTGCGGTGATCGCGCTCGCCTGCTTTGTGGCCGTGCGCAGGCCGGGGGTTTGAGCCGATCAGGCGAAGAGCGCGTCGATTTCGTCCTGGTCGACGTGCCCGACCTCGCTCGGAAGCCGCGGTCCGTTGAGCAGCGCCCGCTGGTCCGGCGCCGCCAGCGCGTGCGGCGTCACCTCGCGGAACGCCTCGAGCCCGCCCCAAATCTCGATCATCCGCATGACATGCGTCTCAATGAACTTGAGCGTCGCCACCACCTTGCAGATGCGCTGGCCGGTGACGTCCTGGAAATTGCACGCCTCGAAGATGCGGATCACATGCTCCTGGATGTCGGCGGCGAGCGTGCGGTCCTGCTCGCTCTTGACCGCGGCGGCGAGCGTGTTGGCCGCCTGGTCGATGAGCTCGGCGACGGTCAGGATCTGCTGCGTGGCGTGCTCGGTACCCCCGACAATGGCGTCGAGCTCGTGCGTCACCCGCGCCATCTCCGGCCCTTCGAAGCCGTTCACATGCAGCGTCGCGATCTCGGTCTTGGTCTTGCTGATCGCCTCGGAGATGAGGTCGAGCTCGGCCTTGAGCTTGTGCGCCTCGGCTATCTGCGATTTATAGGCCTCGATCATCTGCCGGGTGACGTTTTCCTGCGGCTCGACGAGCGAGCGCAGCGCCTTCAGTTCGGCGATGATCTCGTCGTGATGCACGCAGGAAAGCTCGCCGGCCGCGCGCGTCGCCGGCGCGCTGCCGTTCATCGCCTCGATGCGAAAGAATTTGCGCCGGCCCTGCATGAAGTTCCCCGCCTGCCGCCGGGAGATTTACCTTCGCGACTTTAAGATCGGGTTCACGCGGTCGGTTCGCGGCGCGCGGCGTCGTCGGTTGCGGAATTTGTTTGGAAAGGAGCGCTTAACCATGCGCGCTCACCGAAAATAAACCGTAAAACCATCGCCGCGCCGGCGCAGCGGCGTTTGCGCGGTCGCGGCCGCGCAAATTTACCAATCGGTTGCGAAGTTTCTCCATGTTCTGGAAACCATAAGCGGGCCCGTGTGTCGCGGGCTCAAGTCCGACGATCAGTAACGAGTACGTCGAATGCGCCTGCTTCTTGCCGCGCTCGCTGCGAGCGCGATCGGCACCGGCGCGGCCATCGCCGCCCCGCTGTCGCTCTCCCCCGAAACGCCCGACTTCCATCCTCGCCCGTCCGCGGGCGAGACGCGCGAGGTCCGCTACGCCGCCGCCGGCGCCCCTCAGCTCGGCGGCGGCTTCATCGAGTTTCTGTTCGGCGGCGGGCCGGGCACGTCGCGCACGATCCCCTATGGCGCGCCGTCGGGCGGCGATCCGATGACGCGGGTGCGCGGCGAGCCGCCCGAATGGGCCGAGTCCCGGCGCACGGAAATGGATCCGCGCTTTCGCCGGCAGGTCGTCGATTACGACGGCGCGGAAAAATCCGGCACCATCATCATCGATACGCCCCGGCGGTTTCTTTATCTGGTGCAGGAGGGCGGCCGCGCGGTGCGCTACGGCATCGGGGTGGGGCGGCCGGGCTTCACCTGGGCGGGCGTCAAGCACGTTTCGGCCAAGCGCGAATGGCCGGACTGGACGCCGCCGCCGGAAATGCTCCAGCGCCGCCCCGACCTGCCGCGTCACATGACCGGCGGGCCGGAGAATCCGCTCGGTGCCCGCGCCCTCTACCTCGGCTCCTCGCTCTACCGCATCCACGGCTCGAACGAGCCGTGGACCATCGGCACCGCCGTGTCGTCCGGCTGCATCCGCATGCGCAATGAGGACGTGATCGATCTCTACGAGCGGGTGAACGTCGGGACCAAGGTCGTGGTGATCTGACTAATCGATCTGGCGCGTTGGCCGATCTTGATCGCGAGCGGGCTGGCTAATCCGTTTGATTGTGCTCGACAGCTGGGCGCCATTGGCGTATAACACATGGCAGCGCGCAGGCCCATCAGCGTGGTGGAAACCTCGCTTTTCGTGCGCCAAGCATCGGAAATCTGGGATGGCGATGAGCGCGACGCCTTCGTCGATTTTATCGCTCGCAACCCGAAGGCTGGCGATGTCATCCCCGAGACAGGCGGCGTACGCAAGGTCAGGTGGGGAAGGGCGGGCACGGGAAGGCGCGGCGGCGCTCGCGTAATCTATTTCTATCACGATGTTGACCGACCGATCTATCTTCTGATGGCTTATGCGAAAGCGCGACGCGAGAATCTGACGCCAGAGGAGAAGAGAAACGTGCGCAGGCTCGTTGCTATACTTAAGGCAGGCGGGTGAGGACCGGGGTAATGAGCAAGTTCGGCAGAGAGCTGATAACAAGCCTCGGTCAAGCTGCCGCTCACGCCAAGGGCCGGAAGGTACCCGGCTTGCGGGTCATGACCG
>DASPZC010000018.1:0-14860 GCA_035636455.1 Xanthobacteraceae bacterium | reverse complement strand
TGCCCACGCGCTCAACCTGCGCGATTCCGGCGTGCGCGAGGTCGCGGTCGCGCTGCGCAAGGGCTCGGCCTCCGCCAAGAAGGCCGAGGCCGAGAAATTTCCCGTGCGCGAAGTGGCGGACGCGGCGAAATGGGCCGACGTGATGATGATGCTCACGCCCGACGAACTGCAGGCCGACATCTACCGCGACCATCTCGCCCCCAACATGAAGCAGGGCTCGGCCCTGATGTTCGCCCACGGGCTCAATATCCATTTCAACCTGATCGAGCCGCGCGCGGACCTCGACGTGATGATGATCGCCCCCAAGGGGCCGGGCCACACCGTGCGCTCCGAATACCAGCGCGGCGGCGGCGTGCCGGTGCTGATGGCGATCCAGCGCGACGCGTCGGGCAACGCGCACGACCTTTGCCTCTCCTACGGCTCGGCGATCGGCGGCGGGCGCGCCGGCATCATCGAGACCACGTTCCGCGAGGAATGCGAGACCGACCTGTTCGGCGAGCAGACGGTGCTGTGCGGCGGCCTGGTCGAGCTGATGAAGGCCGGCTACGAGACGCTGGTGGAAGCCGGCTATTCGGCCGAGATGGTCTATTTCGAGTGCGTGCACGAGATGAAGCTGATCGTCGACCTGATCTACGAAGGCGGCATCGCCAACATGAACTACTCGGTCTCCAACACGGCGGAGTACGGCGAATACGTGAGCGGACCGCGCATCATCACCGAGGAGACCCGGGCAGAGATGCGGCGCATCCTGCGCGACATCCAGTCGGGCAAGTTCGCCAAGGACTGGATGCTGGAGAACCGGGTCAACCAGACCTCGTTCAAGGCGATGCGCGCTAAGATGGCCGCCCACCCGGCCGAGCAGATCGGCGAGAAGCTGCGCGGCATGATGCCGTGGATCAAGCAGCGCGCCCTGGTGGATCGCAGCAGGAATTGATCCAGGCTCAGACCTCATCCTGAGGAGGCCGCGAAGCGGCCGTCTCGAAGGATGGAGAAGGGCGCGGCGCTTGTTTCCATCCTTCGAGACGCGCCCTTCGGGCGCTCCTCAGGATGAGGTCGAGTTATTTCTTGTTCCGCTTCTCGATCTCGCCCCACAGCCAGCGCGCGACCTCGGCGGGCGAGGTGTTCTCGCCGCCGGTGGCGCGCAGGTTCGCCTCGCGCATCAGCGCAACGTCGATCGCCCCGATCAGCGGCTCGAGCGCGTCGCGCAGGACGGCGTCCTCGGCGCGGCGCGGCGAGGCGAGCAGGATCGCGTCGTAGGGCGGGATCGCCTGCCTGGGGTCGCCCAGCACCACGAGGTCGTGCTGGGCGATGCGGCCGTCGCTGGTATAGGCGGAGATGACGTCGACCTCGCCGCTGCTCGCCGCCGGGTACATGAATTCCGGCTGCATCTGCCGCTCCGTGCGGAACGAGAGGCCGTAGGCGCGGCGGATCGCCGCCCATTCCGGCCGGGCGAAGAACTCGTAGTCGCTGGCGATCGTCAGCGTCGGCGCGCGCGCCGCCAAGTCGGCGATCGATCGCACGCCGAGCGCCTCGGCGCGCCGGCGCGCCATCGCCAGCGCGTAGGCGTTCTCGAAACCGAGCTCGCCCAGAAGCGTGATGCCGGAGCGGTCCTTGAGCCAGGTCGCCACGGCGCCCAAAACTTCGGCGCGCGGCCGCGCGTCGCTGCGGTGCAGCTGGTTCGCCCAGATCGTGCCGGAATAATCGACGTAGACGTCGATCTCGCCCGCCGCGAGCGCATCGAAAACGACGTTCGAGCCGAGCCCTTCGCGCCGCGCGGCGGATAGGCCCGCCGCCTGCAGGCGCTGCTCGATCAGGGCGGCGAGGATGTACTGCTCGGTGAACGTCTTGGCGCCGATCAGATAGGTGGCCTTCGGCCGGGCGAGGTTCGGCACCAGGGCGCCCGCAAGGATGACGGCGAGGCCGAGGCCGCCGAGCACGACGCGCAGGCGTTTTCGCGCGCGCACGCCGCCCTCCATCAGGGCGAGCAGCTGGTCGACCGCGAGCGCGAGCACGGCGGCGGCGACGCAGCCGAACAGCACGAACACCCAGTTCTGCGTCTGCAGGCCGGTGAAAATGTAGTTGCCCAGGCTGGTCTGGCCGACCGGCGTCGACAAGGTCGCGGTGCCGATCACCCATACGGCCGAGGTGCGGATGCCGGCCATGATCACCGGGATGGCGAGCGGCAGCTCGACCATCCACAGCGACTGGCGCGGCGTCATGCCGACGCCGATCGCCGCCTGCTTCACGGCAGGGTCGATGCCGATGAGCCCGGTGACGGTGTTCCGCAGCACCGGCAGCATGCTGTAAAGCGCGAGCGCCAGCACCGACGGCAGGAAGCCGAGGGCGGAGAATTTCAGGCCCAGCCAGCGGTCGGTGAGCGCCGCGATGCCGAGCAGCAGCGGATAGAACAGCGCGAGCAGCGCCAGGCCGGGAATCGTCTGCACGATGCTGGTGACGGCGAGCAGCCCGCCGCGCAGCACCGGCCGCCGCACCGACACGATGGCGAGCGGCAGGCTCACCAGGAGGCCGAGCACGAGCGCCGTCACGCTCACCAGCACGTGGCTGCCGAGATAGCTCGGCAGCAGCGCCAGCGCGTCGGCGATGAGGGTGCTGCTCACGACGACGCCCCGCGCTCGATCAGCGCGCGCAGGCGCTCGGCGTGGCGGCGCGGCGTCTGGATCAGCTCGTCCACATAGGCGTCCTGCCGGCCGGTCATCAGCTCGTGCGGCGTGCCCTCGGCGACCAGCCGGCCGGCCTGCATCACGCCGATGCGGTCGGCCAGCAGCACCGCCTCGAGCATGTCGTGGGTGATCATCACCGTGGTCAGCCCGAGGTCCTCGTGCAGGCGCCGGTAGTCCTGGCCGATGGCGTCGCGGTTGATCGGGTCGAGCGCGCCGAACGGCTCGTCCATCAGCACGATGCGCGGCTGCGCCGCCAGCGCGCGGGCGACGCCGACCCGCTGGCGCTCGCCGCCGGACAGCTGATGCGGATAGCGGTCGCGGTGGCGGTTTTTGTCGAGCCGCACGAGATCGATCAGCTCGTCGACCCGCGCGGCGAGGCGGTCTTTGTCCCAGCCGAGCAGGCGCGGCGTGATGGCGATGTTCTCCGCCACGCTCATGTGCGGAAAGAGGCCGACGCCCTGGAACACGTAGCCGATGCGCCGCCGCAGCGCGATCGGCGGCACGCTGCGCACGTCCTCGCCGTCGACCCGCACGGCCCCGGCGGTCGGCTCGGCGAGCCGGTTGACGAGCTGCAGGAGCGTCGTCTTGCCGGAGCCCGACGGACCGACCACCGCGAGGAATTCGCGCTCGGCGACCGCGAGCGACAGCCGGTCGAGCGCCTTCACGCGCCCGTCGTCGTAGGTCTTGCTCACGTCCTCGAACGCGATGGTGGCGGCTTGCGTCATGGCACCATCCTACAAGAATTGCCTGGTTCTGCATTTCCCCGAGATGGACCCCGGGTCTGCAGCGCACCGCTTCGCGCTGCGCTGCGCCCGGGGCACGTGCGTGTCCGTGCCCCGGATGCGATGCTGCGGCGCACGCGGTGGCCCTTGCCATGACGGTTTTGTTACAGAATGATGACAGCGGTCCGCGCCCGGTCGCCGGTGCGGATCGTCTGGGAGGGGCGGCCGTACGAGCGTTATGCCGCCTGCGATCTCCTTCCTCAAAGCCCGCGCGCTTGCCGCCGGCCGGGCCGCGGACCGCGCGTCCGCCGGCGCGATCATCTGTCTCGGCAGCGTTCACCTCGCCGCCATCGCCGTCATGGCATGGTCCGAGTTCGGCCTGGTGCCGAAGGCGGCCTTCATTCTCGCCTGGGGGCTCGTCAACTTTGCCGTTCTGATCGTCCTGCGCCGGCCGATCCTGTCGGCGGCGCTCGCGCTCACCCTGATCGTCGTGCTGATCGTGATGTCGCGGTTCAAGCACGACATCATGCTGATGACGGTCAACTTCGTCGACGTGATGATCGTCGATGCGGACACCTTCGCGTTCTTCCTGGCGATCTTTCCCGATACTGCGTGGGCGCTCGCCATCGCCGCGGTCGTGGCGGTCCCCATCGCCGCCCTGCTGTGGCGCGCCGATCGGTTCCGCGTGCGCCGGCGCGCGGCGCTGGCCGGAGCCGCCGCGTGCCTCCTCGCGCTCACGGCGCTCGCGCTGCTGGTGCCGGGCGATCAGCAGGAAGAGTTCTACGACCGGAACTACGTGTCGAAATTCGCCCGCTCGGGCGTCATCGCGGCGCTCGACCTGTGGACGCGCGGGATCCTGGAGTCGGAAGCCGCGGTCACCGACCGGCTGCGGTCCGCCGCCGGATATGCCTGCGCCGCGCGCAAGCCGCCGCACATCGTGATGGTGTTCGACGAGTCGAGCTTCGACATCGGCGCGGTCGCCGGCGTGAAGGTGCCGCCGGACTACGGGGCCCACTTCCGCTCGTTCGACGGCAAGGCGCGCGCGTTCGTGGTCGAGGGCGCCGGCGGCCCGAGCTGGTACACCGAGTACAACGTGCTGACCGGCCTCTCGGTGCGCTCCTACGGGCGCTTCGCCGATTTCATCACCCGCGTCGCCAGCGGCCGGATCGAGCGCGGCCTGCCGCACGCGCTGCGCCACTGCGGCTACAAAACGTTCAGCCTCTACCCGTGGCTCGGCGCGTTCCTCGGCGCGCGCAGCTTTCAGACGACGACCGGCATCGACCGCTTCATCGACGCGCGCGACATGGGCACGCGCACGATCGAGCCCGACCGGTTCTATTTCGACGTGGCCGCCCGGCTGATCGGGCAGGAGCGGCGCGAGCAGCCGCTGTTCCTCCTGGTCTACACCGCCGCCAACCATTTCCCGTGGACCTACCGCTTCCGCGCCGAGCTGACCCCGCAATGGCGCGATCCCGGCAACGGCGCCGAGGTCGACGAATACATCCGCCGCCAGAGCATGAGCGCGCGCGACTACGCGCAGTTCGTCGATCGCCTGCGCCGCGATTTTGCCGGCGAGCCGTTCCTGATCGTGCGGTTCGGCGATCATCAGCCGTTCTTCGCCAGGCGCATCATCGATCCGGCGCTCGACGAGGCGGGGATCGCGCAGCGCATCGCCCAGGCCGACCGCCGGTTCTTCACCACCTACTACGCGATCGACGCCGTCAACTTCGCGCCGGCCGACGTTTCCTCCGCGCTCGATACGCTCGATGCCGCCTATCTGCCGCTGGTCGTGCTGGAAGCGGCCGGCCTGCCGCTCGATCCGTCGTTCGCCGAGCAGAAGAAGCTGCTGCAGCGCTGCAAGGGCACGTTCTACGGCTGCGCCGACGGCGCCGAGGCCCGCCGCTTCAACCGCCTCCTGATCGACGCGGGGCTGATCAAAGGATTGTAACGCCGTCCTCTTATCGCACCCCACCCGGCGCCGCTTGCGCGGCGCCACCCTCCCCTGTCGGGGAGGGATGAGCCCGGATTGCGCTGCGCTCCATCCGGGCTACGCTGCGCCATGGAGAAGCCGGAATGACGCAAAGCGCGGCCGTGGCGCTCGATCATTGCACCATCGCGTTCCGGCTGGCCGACGGCGGGAGCTACACCGCGGTCGAGGGCGTCTCGCTTGCCGTCGCCGACGGCGAATTCGTCTCGATCGTCGGTCCCACCGGCTGCGGAAAATCGACCCTGCTCAACGTCGCCGCCGGCCTGTTCGGGCCGTCCGCCGGCACGGTGCGCATCTTCGGGACGGAGCTCGCGGGCCTCAGCCGCGAGGCCGGCTACCTGTTCCAGGCGGAGGCGCTGTTTCCCTGGAAGACCGCGCTCGACAACGTGGCGATCGGGCTCGAGATCGCCGGCACGCCGCACGCGGACGCCCACGCGCGCGCCGAGGCCTGGCTGCGCCGGGTCGGGCTTGCCGGCTTCGGCGGGCGCTACCCGCACATGCTCTCGGGCGGCCAGCGCAAACGGGTCGGCCTCGCCCAGGTGCTGATCCGCGATCCGAAAATCCTGCTGATGGACGAGCCGTTCGGGCCGCTCGACGCGCAGACCCGGCAGATCATGGGCAACCTGCTGCTCGACCTGTGGAGCGCGGACCGCAAGGCGGTGCTGTTCGTCACCCACGACCTCGAGGAGGCGATCGCGCTCAGCGACCGCGTCGTCATCATGTCGGCGGGGCCGGCCGCCCGCATCATCGGCGAGTGGCAGGTGCCGCTCGGCCGGCCGCGCGACATCGCCGAGGTCAAGCTCGAGGCCGGCTTCCATGCGCTGCACCGGGAGATCTGGCACATGCTCAAGGAAGAAGTGGTCAAGGGCTACGCGCAGACCGGAGGAGGCTGAAAGTGCGGCGGTTCAATCTTCTGGTCCTGCAGGCGGCGGTCGCGATCGTCGCCGTCGGCCTGTGGCACGTGCTCTCGACCGTGCCGGTGTTCGGCGTGATGCTGCTGCCGCCGTTCTTCTTCTCGACCCCGGTCGACGTCGTCCTGCGCGTCATCAAATGGTTCGTCGAGGGCACCATCTGGCGCCACCTGTGGATCACCCTGGTCGAGGCGGTGCTCGCCTTCGTGATCGGGTCGGTCGCCGGCGTGCTGGTCGGCTTCTGGTTCGCGCGCAAGCCGGTCGTCGCCGCCGTGTTCGACCCCTACGTCAAGATGATCAACGCCCTGCCGCGCGTGGTGCTGGCGCCGATCTTCGCCCTGTGGTTCGGGCTCGGCATCGCCTCCAAGGTGGCGCTCGGCGTGACGCTGGTGTTCTTCATCGTGTTCTTCAATGTCTACCAGGGCGTCAAGGAAGTGAGCCAGACCGTGCTCGCCAACGCGCGCATGCTCGGCATGAACGAGCGGCAGCTGATGCGGCACGTCTACTGGCCTTCGGCGCTGTCCTGGATGTTCTCCTCGCTGCACACGTCGGTCGGCTTCGCGGTGGTCGGCGCGGTGGTGGGCGAATATCTCGGCTCGGCCGCCGGGCTCGGCTATCTCATCCAGCAGGCGGAAGGCGTGTTCGACGTGGCCGGCGTGTTCGCCGGCATGCTGGTGCTCGCGGTGTTCGTGCTGGCGATCGACTGGCTGGTCGGCGTGGTGGAGAACCGGCTGCTCGTGTGGCGGCCGGTCGCGGCCGATACCCGGACCTGACGCTTTCCCGCGCAATCCGTTCGCGATAGGACAGGCCGCAACGCCGGCCGCGCGGCCGGCCCGCATGCAAGGGAGACGCTCATGGCCGGGATTCGAACGAACGCGTTGCGCTGGCTGACGCCCGTGTTGGCGGGACTGAGCGCGCTCGTGCTCGCCGCGGGCGCGGCGGCCGGCGCGGACAAGCCGCGCGTATCGGTCGCGGTCGGCGGCGCCGGATGCCTGTGCTACCTGCCCACCGTGCTGGCCAAGCAGCTCGGCGAGTACGACAAGGCCGGCGTCGACGTCGAGCTGATCAACTTCAAGGGCGGCTCGCAGGCGCTCACCGCGGTGCTCGGCGGCAGCGCCGACGTGGTGTCGGGCTATTACGACCACTGCGTCAACCTCGCGGCCAAGAACCAGCACATGCAGGCCGTCGTGGTCTACGACCGCTATCCGGGCCTCGTGCTGGTGGCCTCGCCCAAGCATGCCGGCGCGATCAATTCGGTGAAGGATTTGGCCGGCAAGAAGGTCGGGGTGAGCGCGCCCGGATCGTCGACCGACTTCTTTCTCAAGTACCTGCTGAGCAAGAACGGGGTCGATCCCGACTCGGTCGCGGTGATCGGCATCGGGCTCGAGGCGACCGCGGTGGCGGCACAGGAGCAGGGGCTGGTCGAGGCGGCGGTGATGCTCGATCCGGCGGTGACCCTGCTGCAGGGCAAGTTCAAGGACCTGAAGATCATCTCCGACACGCGCACGCAGAAGGACACGCTGGCGGTGTTCGGCGGCGAATACCCGGGCGGCGCGCTCTACACGCGCGGCGACTGGATCGCCAAGCACGAGAGCGAGACGCAGGCGCTCGCGGGCGCGATCGTCGCGACCTTGCGCTGGATCCACGGCCACAGCGCCGAGGAGATCATGGCGAAGATGCCGGAGGAATACGTCGGCGCCGACAAGGCGCTCTATCTTGCCGCGCTCAAGAACACGATCCCGATGTATTCGACCACCGGCCTGATGGACCCCAAGGGCGCGCAGGCGGTGCTCGCGGTGTTCAGCCAGTCGGTCCCCGAGGTCGCCAAGGCCAACATCGACCTCGCCAAGACCTACACCAACAAATACGTCGAGCAGGCCAACGCCAAGCTGGGCGCAAGCAATTAGCGGATTGAATGCGCTGCCATCCTTCGAGACGCCCTCGCTGCGCATAGCCGATGCTTCGCATCGGCGTCGTGCGCTAAGAACGGCGGCCGGAGGCCGCCTATGCTCCTCAGGATGAGGTCGGAGAATGCTTCCGGGCGCGCAAAATCTCCGCCCTCATGGTGAGGAGCCGTGCGAAGCACGGCATCTCGAACCATGGCAGCAATCGCCCGGGGAACGGATGTCAATTTGCGTGATCGGGCGCTTCACCTGAATTCATTTGTCGCGCCCGGTTCCGGCCGTAGGATGGGTTGACGCCCGCGAAGGCGGGCGGAAACCCATCGATGGGTGATGGGTTTCGCCGCGACGCGGCTCAACCCATCCTACGAACGCGGCGGCATGAACCTCCTCTCCATCCAGTCGCACGTGGCCTACGGGCATGTGGGAAACGCGGCGGCGGTGTTCGCGCTGCAGCGGCTCGGGTGCGAGGTGTGGCCGATCCATACGGTGCAGTTCTCCAACCACCCGGGCCACGGCAGCTTCCGCGGCGCGGCGGTGGACGCGGCGCTGGTGCGCGACCTCGTCGCCGGGCTTGCCGAGCGCGGCGTGCTCAAGTCGTGCGACGGGGTGCTGTCCGGCTACATGGGCTCGGCGGAGATCGGCGCGGCGATCCTCGACGCGGTGGCGAGCGCGAAGGCGGCCAATCCGGCCGCGCGCTACTGCTGCGATCCGGTGATCGGCGACGCCGGTCGCGGCGTCTACGTGCGGCCCGGCATCGTCGAACTGCTCGCCGAGCACGCGGTGCCGGCCGCCGACGTGATCACGCCCAATCAGTTCGAGCTCGAGCAGCTCACCGGGCAGACGAGCGCGACGCTCTCGGCCGCGCTCATGGCGGTCGAGGCGCTGCGGGCGCGCGGGCCGCGCGCGGTGCTCGTCACCTCGCTTCACACCGCGGAGACGCCGGCCGACTGCATCGACCTTCTCGCCTGCGACGCGGACGGCCCGTTTCGCGTGCGCACGCCCCGCCTGCCCGTAGCGGCGAACGGCGCCGGCGACGCCATCGCGGCGCTGTTCTTCTTTCACTATCTGCGCACCGGCGTTGCGGCCGAGGCGGCCGCGCGCGCCGCAAGCGCGGTGTTCGGCGTGCTGCGCCGCACGGCGGAGGCCGGCGCGCGCGAGCTGCGGTTGATCGAGGCGCAGGACGAATTGGCCGCGCCGTCGAAAATCTTCTTGGCCGAACCGGTGTGATGCCCCCACCCTGACCCTCTCCCGCAAGCGGGGGAGGGAAGGACCCGCCAGGAGAGACCCATGCGCCGACGCTTCGTCACCCTCGACGTGTTCACGTCACAACGTTTCGCCGGCAATCCGCTCGCCGTCGTGCTCGACGCGCAGGGGCTCGACGGCGCGGCGATGCAGGCGGTGGCGCGCGAGTTCAATCTGTCGGAGACCGTGTTCGTGCTGCCGCCGGAGGATCCGGCGAATCGCGCGCGCGCGAGAATCTTCACGCCCATGGCCGAGCTTCCGTTCGCCGGCCATCCGACCGTCGGCACCGCGGTGCTGCTCAACCGCATCGACCAAATATCCGGCTCCCGCGACATCGTGCTGGAAGAGGGCATCGGGCCGGTGCGCTGCACCGTCGAGGCGATCGATCAGGAGCGCGGCCGCGCCCGCTTCGCGCTGGCGCGCCTGCCGGAGCCGGCGGGAACCGCGGCGCCGAACGCCGCCATCGCGGCCGCGCTCGGGCTCGACGAGAAAGATATCGGGTTCGACAAATTCGTGCCGGGGCGCTGGTCCGCCGGCAACGCGTTCACCTTCGTCCCGCTCGCCGGCCTCGACGCGATGCGGCGCGCCCGCGCGGAGCTTGCCCGGTGGAGCGCCGGCTTCGGCGACGGTCCCGGCAGCATGGCCTATATGTTCTGCGGCGAGACGGTCGAGCGCGGCGCAACCTATCATGTGCGCATGTTCGCGCCGGGCATGGGCGTGCCGGAAGATCCGGCGACCGGCTCCGGGGCGGCGGCCCTGGCCGGCGTCATCGCTCATTTCACGCGCCCGCCCGACGGCGCGCACGAGGTCGACATCGAGCAGGGCCTCGAGATGGGCCGGCCGAGCCTGATCCGCCTGTCGATGACGGTTCGAGACGGTCGGCTCGTTGCCGGCGCGATCGCCGGCGAGGCCGTGGTGGTGAGCGAAGGCGCGATCGAGGCTTGACCCGCGCGCCGCAGCCCGGCATGGCCTGCCCATGCCGCAGGTTTCCATCGTTCCGCTCGCGCGCGCCGACCTGAGCTTTGCCCCGCGCCGCTGGCCGTTCGCCGACGAGCGCCGCGCCGACATCGACGCGCACTTCGCGCAGCTGCGGCGCGACAAGCCGGACCTGTGGAACGGCCGCGTGCTGCTGCTCTACGAGCACACGATCGCCGACAGCGTGCTGAGCGGCACGTGCCTGGAGACCGACTTCGCCAGCATGATGAGCTGGCATCACTGGGGCTGGCCGGACGCGACCATGTGCAGCTGCTTCGGCCAGGCGGCGCTGCAGGCGGCGGACGGCGCGTTCCTGCTCGCCGTCATGGCGAGCCACACGATGAACGGCGGCCGGGTCTACTTCCCCTCCGGCACGCCCGATCCGCGCGACATCGTCGATGGGCGCGTCGACCTCGCCGGCAGCGTCGTGCGCGAGCTTGCCGAGGAGACCGGGCTCACCGTCGCCGACGTGACGCCCGAGCCCGGCTGGCAGGCGGCGCTCAGCGGCGCGCGCATCGCCATGTTCAAGCGCATGCGCGCCGACACACCGGCGGACGCGTTGCGCGCGCGCATCCTCGCGCACATCGCCGCCGAGCCGCAGCCGGAGCTCGCCGATATCCGCATCGTGCGCGGCCCCGACGACCTCGACCCGATGATGCCGGATTTCGTCGCGGCGTTCCTGCGGCACGCGTGGGGCGGGGTGCATGCATGAAAATCCCCAAACACATCAAAAAATATCGCGTCGATCATCCCAAGCGCTTCCGCCTCGCCGATGTCGATCCGGCCGACACCATGGGCCTGGAGGTCGAGAAGGACGACGCCAAGGCGATCCTTGCCGCCGACATCAAGCGGCTCGCCGAGCTGCAGCAGATGCTCTACGCCCAGGACCGCTGGGCCTTGCTCGCGATCTTTCAGGGCATGGACGCGGCCGGCAAGGACAGCGCCATCGCGCACGTCATGTCGGGCGTCAACCCGCAGGGCTGCGAGGTGCATTCGTTCAAGCGGCCGAGCGAGGACGAGTTGGCGCATCCGTTCCTGTGGCCGGTCTCGTCGCGGGTGCCGCGGCGCGGGCGCATCGGCATTTTCAACCGCTCGCACTACGAGGAGGTGCTGGCGGTGCGGGTGCATCCGGAGTTTCTCGAACGGCAACGGCTGCCGCGCGAGCTGGTGGGCAAGCAGATCTGGAAGGAGCGGTTCAACGAGATCCGCGGTTTCGAGCACTATCTCGCGGCGAACGGCGTCGTCGTGGTGAAATTCTTCCTGCACGTCTCCAAGGACGAACAGCGGCGCCGCCTGCTCGCGCGGCTCGACGAGCCGGCCAAGCGCTGGAAGTTCTCGATGGACGACGTCGCCGAGCGCAAGCTGTGGCGGCGCTACATGGCGGCCTACGAAGACATGATCCGCCACACCTCGACCGAGGAAGCGCCGTGGTACGTGGTGCCGGCGGACCACAAGTGGTTCGCGCGCCTGGTGGTGGCGGGCGCCCTGGTCGACGCGCTCGAGCGCCTCGACCTCGCGTTCCCCAAGGTCGAGGGCGCCGCGCTGCGCGAGCTGATGAAGGTGCGCAAGGCGCTGCTGGCGGAGGGGAAGGGGCGGTAGCTCCCTCTCGCCGCGCTCGCGCGGGCTCCCTCTCCCCGCGTGCGGGGAGAGGGTTGGGGTGAGGGGGCCTATGCGGATACGCGCCACCTCAGACGCCCCCTCGCCCGGCCGCTTCGCGGCCGATCTCTCCCCGCAAGCGGGGAGAGGTAAAGCGGCGCCCCTTGCAGTGCGGGGGCGACTTCCGCTAGAAGGGGCGCTCCGGACCCCGGGGTTAACGCGCGATTAACCGTTCCGCGCCACCCTGCGGTCGACACGAGGGCAGAGCGCATGTCGATGCGTGAGCATCAGGCGATCAGACGGGCGGCCGTTGCGGCCGTGCCCGGCGCTGCCCTCATTCTCGGCGGTCTGCTTCTCCTTATCAGCCCCTGAGGGCCGGTTGGGCGCGCGCGCCTGGGCACTCAGGGGGTCTTGAGCAGAACCCCACGAGCGCCCGCTGCGGCGCACCCGTTCAAGAGAAGGACCGTTTCCCATGAGCACGCCAGGCTCCGACCAGGACCGCGTCGTCATCTTCGACACCACGTTACGCGACGGCGAACAGTCGCCGGGCGCCACCATGACGCACGAAGAGAAGCTCGCGGTCGCCGAGCTGCTCGACGAGATGGGCGTCGACATCATCGAGGCGGGCTTCCCGATCGCCTCGGACGGCGACTTCGCCGCCGTGCACGAGATCGCCAAGCGCACCAAGAAGGCGGTGGTGTGCGGGCTCTCCCGCGCCGGCCTCAAGGACATCGACCGCGCGGCGGAAGCGATCAAGCCGGCGCGGCGCGGGCGCATCCACACCTTCATCTCCACCTCGCCGGTGCACATGAAGTGGAAGCTGCAGATGACGCCCGAGCAGGTGTTCGAGCTGGTGGTGCAGCAGGTCACGCGCGCGCGAAACTACACCGACGACGTGGAGTGGTCGCCCGAGGACGCCACCCGCACCGAGCACGACTTTTTGTGCAGGTGCGTCGAGGCGGCGATCAAGGCGGGCGCCACCACCATCAACATGCCCGACACGGTCGGCTACTCGGTGCCCGACGAGTACTATCAGATGTTCCGCATGGTGATGGAGCGGGTGCCCAATTCCGGCCAGGCGGTGTTCTCGGTGCACTGCCACAACGATCTCGGCATGGCGGTGGCGAACTCGCTTGCCGGCATCCGCGCCGGCGCGCGGCAGATCGAGTGCGCGGTCAACGGCATCGGCGAGCGCGCCGGCAACGCCTCGCTCGAGGAGGTGGTGATGGCGATGCGGGTGCGCAGCGACGTGCTGCCCTACCACACCGGCATCGACGCGACGATGCTCACCCGGGCGTCGAAGCTCGTGTCCGCCGTGACCTCGTTCCCGGTGCAGTACAACAAGGCGATCGTCGGGCGCAACGCGTTCGCGCACGAGTCCGGCATCCACCAGGACGGCATGCTCAAGCACACCCAGACCTACGAGATCATGACGCCGGAGAGCGTCGGGGTGAAGCAGACCTCGCTGGTGATGGGCAAGCACTCGGGCCGGCACGCCTTCGTGCACAAGCTCGAGGAACTGGGCTACAGCCTCGCCGGCAACCAGCTCGAGGACGCGTTCGTGCGGTTCAAGGCGCTCGCCGACCGCAAGAAGCACGTCTACGACGAGGACATCGAGGCGCTGGTCGACGAGGAGATCGCGACCGCGCAGGACCGCATCAAGCTGGTCTCGCTCTCGGTGATCGCCGGCACGCGCGGGCCGCAGCGCGCCACCATGAAGCTCGACATCGAGGGCAAGGTGGTGACCGAGGAGGCGGAGGGCAACGGCCCGGTCGACGCCACCTTCAACGCCATCAAGGCGCTGGTGCCGCACGAGGTCGTGCTCGAGCTCTTCCAGGTGCACGCGGTGACCGAGGGCACCGACGCGCAGGCGGAGGTGTCGGTGCGGCTCGCCGAGAACGGCCGCAGCGTCACCGCGCGCGGCGCCGATCCCGACACCTTGGTCGCCTCGGCCAAGGCCTATCTCGCCGCGCTCAACAAGCTGATGGTCAAGCGCCAGCGGGGCAAGCTCGACGCCGTCGCCGCGCCGCAGCGGCGCATCCACTCGACCGAGGTGGGGTGAGCATGAGGCGTGCCCCGGACGCAGCGCAACACGCAGTGTTGCGCTGCAGATCCGGGGTCCAGATTGCGGCGAAATAACCTGGACCCCGGATCAGCGGCGCACCGTTGCGCTTCGCTCCACGCTGCGCCGCATCCGGTGAACGCCGAGACTCCCCTGGCCCCGCCGTGCCATGATGGGCCCCCTCATCCCAAAAATCCCTGCGAGGTCCGCCATGGCGAAACATCTGCTGGTCAGCTTCAAGACCTGCCCCTGGGTGCAGCGCGCCGCGATCGTGCTGCGCGAGAAGAACGTCGAGTTCGAGTTCCGCCACATCGAGCCCGACAACCGGCCCGACTGGTTCCTCAAAATCTCGCCGCACAAGAAGGTGCCGGTGCTGCGCGTCGACGAGGTGTCGCTGTTCGAGTCGAACGCCATCGCCGAGTTTTTGGACGAGACGGTCGAGCCGCGGCTGCATCCCGAGGATCCGGTCGTGCGCGCGGTCAACCGCGCCTGGACCGACTACATCCCGACCTTCGCCGAGGCGGTGACCGCGACCGCCTATGCGGACGCCGAGGCCGACTACGCCAAGGCCGCGGAGCGCATCCCGCTGCCGTTCGAGCGGCTGGAGACGGCGCTCGCCAGGCAGGGCAGCGGCCCCTATTTCAACGGCGCCCGCTACTCGCTGGTCGATGCCGCCTACGCGCCGTTCCTGCAGCGCTATTTCTTCCTCGACCGGGTGAAGCCGCTCGGGCACATCGAGAAATTCCCGCGGCTCAAGGCCTGGGGCGAGGCGCTCATGGC
>DASPZC010000017.1:0-3390 GCA_035636455.1 Xanthobacteraceae bacterium | reverse complement strand
TACTGCTCGGCGCGGCGCGCCATCTCGCTCAGACGCGGGACTTCGACGGAACCGTCCACTTCGTGTTCCAACCGGCCGAGGAGAACGACGGCGGCGGCAAGCGCATGGTCGAGGAAGGATTGCTCGATCGGTTTCCGGTCGAGAATGTGTTCGCCCTTCACAACTGGCCGGGCCTCGAATTCGACAAGCTCGCGGTGCGCGTCGGCCCGCAGATGGCGGCGCGCGACAATTTTTCCATCGCGGTGCGCGGCGCCGGCTCGCATGCGGCCATGCCGCACCTGGGCGACGACCCGGTCATCGCCGCCTGCCGGATCGTCTCGGCCGCGCAGGCGATCGTGAGCCGCGTCGTCGACCCGGTGGAAGCGGTCGTGCTGAGCTTCACCCAGATTCACGGCGGCAACACCATGAACGTCGTGCCGGGCGAGGTGACCCTTGGCGGCACCTGCCGGTACCTCGAACGCGCCGTGGGTGAACAGGTGGAAGCGAGTCTTCGGCGCCTGTGCGGCGCGATCGGCGAGGACACCGGCCTCGATGTTTCGCTCGACTACCAGATAGGCTATCCGCCGACCGTCAATACGGCGCCGGCGGTCGGGATCGCCGCCGATGCCGCGCGAAAGCTGTTCGGTCCCGACAAGGTCGCGACCGAGTTCGCGCCGAGCATGGGCTCGGAGGACTTCGCCTACATGCTGGCGGCGCAGTCCGGGTGCTATGCGTGGCTCGGCGCCGGCCCGGCCGCCGCCGGACGCCTGCTTCACCAGCCCAACTACGACTTCAACGACGCGCTGCTCCCGCTCGGCGCCAGCTACTTCGTCTCGGTCGTCGAGGCGGTGCTCGGCCGGCCGAGCAATCGCTAGAATCTTTGAGCGCGCGGACTCATGCGATGCGCGATTGGATCGCCTTCTGGGATTCCAACCACAGTATCTACGTCAATGCCCGGCACTTCGATGTCCATTACCGCACGATCGCCGATTTCATTGCCGGTCACGTGCCCTCGCCGAGCGCCACCGTGCTCGACTACGGCTGCGGCGAGGCGCTGCATGCGGATCGCGTCGCGGCCGCGGCCGGCCGGCTCATCCTCGGCGAAGCGGCCGCAAAGGTCCGCGCCGCGCTGACCGCGCGCTTCAAGGACAACGCGAAAATCGAGGTGCGATCGCCCGAGGAGATCGCAGGCCGGCCCGCCGGCTCGGTCGACCTCGCGGTGATGATCTCGGTTGTGCAATACCTCGACGCGCAGGAGTTCGATGCCGTCCTCGCCCTGTTCCGGCGATTGCTGAAGCCCGACGGGCTGCTGATCATCGGCGACGTGGTGCCGCCCGCTGTCTCGCCCATGGGCGATACCGTCGCGCTGCTGCGCTATGGCGCGGCCAACGGGTTCCTCGGCGCGGCGCTCTGGGGCCTGGTGCGCACCATATTCTCCCCCTACAGCCGGCTGCGGTCGAAGCTGGGTCTCTCGCTCTATAGCGAGGCGCAGATGCTCCAGCAGCTTGCCGCCGCCGGATTCGCCGCCGCTCGCGCGCGGGCAAATGTCGGCCCCAACCCGGCGCGCATGACGTTCCTGGCGCGGCGGGCGTAGCGCGCCGCTGGCGCCCTTTCCTCCCTGCCGATTCTGGGCTAAGGGGTCGCGCCGCCGCCGCGTGTGGGTTGCGCGTGCGGGCTAGAGCATGATCCGAAAAAGCCGGCCTCGGACTTGATCCGGGGTGGGTACCGGTTTTCGGAAAAGATCATGCGCCAGCAATGGGCTAGCGCGGGATGACGATTCGAAGAAAAGTCATGCCGCTCTAGCCCTCGACTGCCAGGCTGCGCGCGTCGACGCCGCCTTTTTTTATGCCCCGATCCGACAGGAACGATGCCCAAGCGCACGGACATAAAGACCATCCTGATCGTCGGCGCCGGCCCCATCGTGATCGGGCAGGCTTGCGAGTTCGATTATTCCGGCACCCAGGCCTGCAAGACGCTCAAGGCCGAGGGCTACCGCATCGTGCTGGTCAACTCCAATCCGGCGACGATCATGACCGATCCGGATCTCGCCGACGCCACCTATGTCGAGCCGATCACGCCGGAGATCGTCGCGAAGATCATCGCGGCGGAGCGCAACGTGGTCCCCGGCGGCTTTGCGCTGCTGCCCACCATGGGGGGCCAGACCGCGCTCAACTGCGCGCTCAGCCTGCGCCGCATGGGCGTGCTGGACAAATTCGACGTCGAGCTGATCGGCGCCGGCGCCGATGCGATCGACAAGGCGGAGGACCGCGAGCTGTTCCGCGAGGCGATGATCCGTATCGGACTCGCCGTTCCCCGCGGCGTCGGTTTGAAGGGCAGCCTGCGTCAGAAAAAGGATGAAAAAGGACGACCGCTCTACGACGACAAGAACGAACCGATCATGGAATTGTCTCCCGATGCCTACGTGCGGGCGTTGCAGGCATTGGATCATGTCGGCCTGCCCGCGGTTATTCGGCCCTCGTACACCCTCGGGGGCACCGGCGGGGGCGTTGCATACAACCGCGAAGAATTCTTCGCCGTCATGGAGCGCGGCGTCGATGCCTCGCCGACCGGCGAGGTCCTGGTCGAGGAATCGGTGCTCGGCTGGAAAGAGTTCGAGATGGAGGTGGTGCGCGACAAGCGCGACAACTGCATCATCGTGTGCTCGATCGAGAATTTCGATCCGATGGGCGTGCACACCGGCGACAGCATCACGGTGGCGCCGGCGCTGACCTTGACCGACAAGGAATACCAGATGATGCGCGACGCCTCGATCGCGGTGCTGCGCGAAATCGGGGTCGAGACCGGCGGCTCCAACGTACAGTTCGCCGTCAATCCGGCGGACGGGCGGCTGGTGATCATCGAGATGAACCCGCGCGTGTCGCGCTCCTCGGCGCTCGCCTCCAAGGCGACCGGGTTTCCCATCGCCAAGGTGGCGGCGCGCCTCGCCGTCGGCTACACCCTCGACGAGATCGCCAACGACATCACCGGCGGCGCGACGCCGGCATCGTTCGAGCCGACCATCGATTACGTGGTGACAAAAGCCCCGCGCTTCGCGTTCGAGAAATTCCCCGGCGCCGAGCCGGTGCTGACCACCTCGATGAAGTCGGTCGGCGAGGTGATGGCGATCGGCCGCACGTTTCAGGAGAGCCTGCAGAAGGCCCTGCGCTCGCTCGAGACCGGCCTCACCGGCCTCGACGAAATCGAGATCGAGGGCCTCGGCCAGGGCGACGACAAGAACGCGATCCGCGCCGCCCTCGGCACGCCGACGCCGGACCGCCTGCTCAAGATCGCCCAGGCCATGCGCCTCGGCGTCGCCGACGAACAGATCCACGCTTCGTGCGGCATCGACCCGTGGTTCCTCGCGCAGATCCGCGGCATCGTCGAGACCGAAGCGGAGATTCGCGCGAAGGG
>DASPZC010000016.1:0-3825 GCA_035636455.1 Xanthobacteraceae bacterium | reverse complement strand
TCGCCTGGTACAATCCGGACGTTGGGAGATGCCGGCGGTGGTGCCGATCCGGCGCCTGCGCGGCCGGACTCTCGGGCTGGTCGGGTTCGGCAACATCCCGCGCGCGCTGGCGCCCAAGGCGCAGGCGTTCGGCCTGCGCGTGCTCGTGCATGATCCCTATGTCGCGCCGGACGTGCTGCACGCCGCCGGCGTCACCGGCGCGGGCTTCGAGGAGCTGCTCGTGGCCTCGGATTTCGTGTCGATCCACGCGCCGCTGCTGCCGGCGACGCGCGGCCTGTTCAACGCCGACGCGTTCGCAAAGATGAAACGCGGCGCCTTCCTTATCAACACCGCGCGCGGACCGCTGGTCGACGAGGCCGCGCTGGTGGCGGCGCTCGATGCCGGCCGCCTCGGCGGCGCCGCCCTCGACGTTGTCGCGACCGAGCCGCTCGCCAAGGACTCCCCTCTCGTCGCGCGCGCCAACGTGATCCTCTCGCCGCACACCGCGTTCTATTCGATCGAGGCGCTCGAGGAGCTGCAGACGAAATGCGCGAGCGACGTCGCGCGCGTGCTGTGCGGCGAGCCGCCGGTCTATCCGGTGAAGATGTAGGGTGGGTTAGCGGGCGAAGAGCCTGCCCCCGCGAAGGCGGGGGCGCGTAACCCACCGACGGTCGCGCCGTCTATCCGGTGAAGATGAAATAGTATAGGGTGCTTTCATGTCAAAGCTGCTCGAAAAGGCGATTGCAAGAGCGCGGGAACTTCCCGAAGAGGATCAGGACGCGCTTGGGGCTGTTCTTCTCTCGATGACGGAAGAAGAGTCGACCCGCGTCGTGCATCTTGACGATGAGACCCGCGCAGCGATCCGCGAAGGCCTTGAACAGGCCCGCCGCGGCGAATTCGTTCCGGACGGGGAAATCGCAGCGCTCTGGAAACGCTACGGCTTATGAGAGTTCGCTACACGCCGCGCGCACGCGGCGTTCTTCGAATGATCATCGAATATCTCGTTGAGCGAAATCCGGTGGGCGCGCAAAACGTCAAGCGCGCAATGGAGCGAACCGTCGAGTTGATTGGACAATTTCCGGAGAGCGGTCGGCGTGTGAGCGAGCATGGCGTACGCGTATTGCCGGTCGGCAGGTATCCGTACTTGATTTATTGGACTGTCGAGTCGGGCGAAGCGTGGATTGTCCACATTCGCCACGCCGCGCGCCGACCGTGGCAAGGAGGGTAGAGCGTAGGGTTAGTTAGCGCCGAAGGCGCGTAACCCACCGACGGTCGCTCAGTCATGGTGGGTTACGGCGCTTCGCGCCTAACCCACCCTACGATTACTCCGCCGCCGTCCTCGCGTCCTTGTCTCCCTCATTCGCTGACGTGCGGAACCGGTGGCGCAGCGCGTCCCATTCGTCCGATCCCATGCGGCGGAATTTTTCCTTCAGGCTCACCTTCATGTCGGGATGGCGGCGCTGCGCCTTGACGTCGGCGAGCACCGCATCGAACGCCGACACCGCGGTCTGGAACAGCATGCCGGGCAGGATGGCGAGCTTGAAGCCGAGGCCCTGGGCATAGGCGAGGTCGAGCACCGGCGTCTTGCCGCCGGACACCACGTTGAGCAGGCACGGACCCTTGACCAGCCGCGGCACCGCCTCGACCTCCTCCTTGGTCTGCGGCGCCTCCAGGAAGGCCATGTCGGCGCCGGCCGCGAGCGCCGCGTTCATGCGGGTGACCGCCTCTTCGAAGCCGATGACCGCGCGCGAGTCGGTGCGCGCGATCAGCAAAAACTCCGGGTCGGTCCTGGCGGCCGCGGCGGCCCGCACCTTGGCGATATACTCGTCGAGCGGGATCACCGTCTTGTCGTCGAGGTGGCCGCATTTCTTGGGAAATCCCTGGTCCTCGATGTGCAGGCCGGCGACGCCGCGTTTCTCGTATTCGCGCACGGTGCGCGTGACGTTGAGCTCGTTGCCGTAGCCGGTGTCCGCGTCGGCGATGACCGGCACCTTGACGGCGGCGGCGAGCCGTCCGGCGTTGTCGGCCATCTCGCTCATGGTGACGAGGCCGAAATCCGGGTAGCCGAGCGTCGCGGCGGTGCCGGCGCCGGTCATGTAGACCGCCGGAAACCCCGCCTGCTCGATCACCCGCGCGCTGATGCAGTCATAGGCGCCCGGCGCGATCACCATGCCGTCCTGCGTGAGCAGCGCGCGCAGACGCGCGGCGGGGGAAATTTGTTGATTGGCCATGAGTCTCTCCTCGTTCCCCGGGCGCACTGCAGCACGTAGTGCTGCGGTGCAGACCCGGGGTCCAGATCGTTAGCTACAACCTGGACCCCGGATCAGCGGTGCACCGCTCCGCTTCGCTACGCGCTGCACCGCATCCGGGGAACGCGCCGCAGATTGTGCACTCAGCCTTACTCCGCCGTCCAGCCGCCGTCGACCACCAGCGAGGTGCCGGTCATCAGGGCCGAGGCGTCGGAGGCGAGGAAGACGACGGCGCCGGTCAAGTCCTCGACCTGGCCGAGGCGGCCGAGCTTGATCTTCGCCAGCACGTCCTTGCGAAAAATCTCGTTCTCGAAGAACGGCCGGGTCAGCGGCGTCTCGACGAAGGTCGGGCCGAGCGTGTTGACGCGGATCTTGTGCGGCGCCAGCTCGATCGCCATCGCCTTGGTGAAGCCCTCCATGGCGTGCTTGGAGGCGCAGTAGACGCTGCGCCGTGCGCCGCCGACGTGGCCCATCTGCGATGAGATGTTGATGATCGAGCCGGGCCGGCCCGCCGCGATCAGCGCCCGCGCCACCGCCTGGGCGACGAAGTAGGCGGCGCGAACGTTGAGCGCGAACACCGCGTCGAAATCCTCGACCTTGACCTCGGTGAACGGCGCCGGACGGTTGGTGCCGGCGTTGTTGACCAGGATGTCGAACGGGGGCGCGGCGGCGACCGCCGCCCGCACGGCGTCGAGGTCGGTCACGTCGAGGGCGAGCGGCTCGGCCTTTTGTCCGCGCGCGCGGATCGCCGCCGCGGCCGCGTCGATCTCGCCGCGCGTGCGCGCCGCGAGCGTCACCTGCGCGCCCGCCTCGGCGAGCGCGGCGGCCGCCGCAAGCCCGATGCCGCGCCCGGCGCCGGTGACCAGCGCGCGCTTGCCGTCGAGGCGGAACGACGGGGTTTTCGGCAGGTCCACGCGCCTAGCTCACGTCGCCGGCTGGGCGTAGCCGATGTTGCGCCCGCCGTAGCGGCGCACGCGCACGTTCGCCTGCTCGGCATGACCGGAAAAGCCCTCGAGAATGCACAGCCGCGAGCAGTATTCGCCGATCAGCGCGCTCGCCTCGTCGGTCAGCACCTTCTGGTAGGTGCAGGTCTTGAGGAATTTTCCGACCCACAGGCCGCCGGTATAGCGCGCCGCCTTCCTGGTCGGCAGCGTGTGGTTGGTGCCGATCACCTTGTCGCCGTAGGCGACGTTGGTGCGCGGCCCGAGGAACAGCGAGCCGTAATTGCGCATGCGGGCGAGAAAATAATCCGGGTCGCGGGTCATCACCTGCACGTGCTCGGACGACACGCGGTCGGCCTCGCGCACCATCTCGTCGTCATTCTCGCACACGATCACCTCGCCGAAATCCGCCCACGCCTTGCCGGCCGCGTCGGCGGTCGGCAGGATCGCCAGCAGCCGCGCGATCTCGCGCAGGGTGTCGTTGGCGAGCTTCTCCGAATTGGTGATCAGCACCGCCGGCGAGGTCGGCCCGTGCTCGGCCTGGCCGAGCAGGTCGGTGGCGCAGATCTCGCCGTCGACGGTGTCGTCGGCGATGATCAGCGTCTCGGTCGGACCGGCCAGCAGGTCGATGCCGACGCGGCCGAATAGCTGGCGCT
>DASPZC010000015.1:0-6756 GCA_035636455.1 Xanthobacteraceae bacterium | reverse complement strand
GGGGGAGGGGGCGTTTGAGGAAAACGCGCACTCACAGAGGCCCCCTCACCCCGACCCTCTCCCCGCAAGCGGGGAGGCAGTCAGGCCAGCGCCGCCATCTCCTTGACGATGGCGTCGCCCATCTGGGCGGTGCCGACGACGGTCATGCCCCCGGACCTGATGTCCGCGGTGCGCAGGCCCTTGGCGAGCGCGGCGGCGATCGCCTGATCGATCAGGTCGGCCTCCGCGAGCATGGCGAACGAATAGCGCAGCGCCATGGCGAACGAGGCGATCATGGCGATCGGGTTGGCGAGCCCCTTGCCGGCGATGTCGGGCGCCGAGCCGTGCACCGGCTCGTACAGCGCACGGCGCTTCCCGGTCTTGGGGTCGACCTCGCCGAGCGAGGCGGACGGCAGCATACCGAGCGAGCCGGTGAGCATGGCGGCGACGTCGGACAGCATGTCGCCGAACAGGTTGTCGCACACGATCACGTCGAACTGTTTCGGCCAGCGAACCAGCTGCATGCCGCCGGCGTCGGCGAGGACGTGGTCGAGCGCCACGTCCTTGAACTCGCGCGCGTGCACCTGGGTGACGACCTCGTTCCACAGCACGCCGGTCTTCATCACGTTGCGCTTCTCCATCGAGGTCAGTTTGTTGCGGCGCTTCTTCGCCAGCTCGAAGCCGACCCGGGCGATGCGCTCGATCTCGTAGGTGTCGTAGACCTGGGTGTCGACCGCGCGCTTCTGGCCGTTGCCGAGGTCGGTGATGGTTTTCGGCTCGCCGAAATAGACGCCGCCGGTCAGCTCGCGCAGGATGATGATGTCGAGCCCTTCCACCACCTCGCGCTTGAGGCTCGATGTGTCGGCGAGCGCCGGATAGCACACGGCAGGCCGGATGTTGGCGAACAGGCCGAGGTCCTTGCGCAGGCGCAGCAGCCCTGCCTCGGGCCGCACGTCGTAGGGCACGCCGTCCCATTTCGGCCCGCCGACCGCGCCGAAGATCACCGCGTCCGCCGCCTTCGCCTTGGCCACGGTCTCGTCGGTGACCGCGACCCCGTGGGCGTCGTAGCAGCCGCCGCCGACCAGCGCCTCCTCGGTCTCGAACCGGCCGAGCCCGCGCTCGTTCATGAAGCCGATGAGCTTCTTCACCTCGCCCATCACCTCCGGACCGATGCCGTCGCCGGGAAGCAGCAGGAGTCTTGCGGTCGCCATGGATCGTTGCCTTGTGTGATTGAAAGTCGCGCTGAGTGCTAATCACCGGCGGCTGGGTTGGCAAGGCGTCGATCGGCGTGCCCCGGATGCGATGCAGCACGGAGCGCAGCGGAGTGGTGCATCGCTGATCCGGGGTCCATCTCGCTGTGGACCCCGGGTCTGCACCGCACCGCTCCGCAAGTCGGATGTTTCCGACTTGCGAAATCTAATGATGCCGGAAGTCGGGTATACCCGACTTCCGGTGCGCTGCGGCGCGCCCGGGGAACGCCGTGAGGACGTCGGTCTAAAGGCCGCTGAACCAGTTGTAGCCCTGGTTCTCCCAATAGCCGCCGAGATATTCGTTGGTGACGGCGACCTCGACCACGTATTTCGGGTTCTTGAAGCCGAGCTTGGTGGGGATGCGGATGCGCAGCGGAAAGCCGAAGCTGCGCGGCAACGTCTCGCCGTCGAACTTCAGCGTCAGCTGGGTCTGCGGATGCAGGGCGGTCGCCATGTCGATCGACGAGAAATAGCGGTCGGCGCAGCGGAAGAACACGTACTTGGCGCGCAGGTCGGCGCCGATCCGCGCCAGGAATTCGCGCAGCGGCGCGCCGCTCCACTTGCCGATCAGGCTCCAGCCCTCGACGCAGACGAGGCGGGTGATCTGCGTCTCCTGGGGCAGCGCCTGGAGCCGCTCGAGCGTCCACGGCCGCTTGTCGACGACGAGCCCGCCCACCTCCAGCCGGTAATCGGCGGCGTCGATCTCCGGCGCGTCCTCCTCGTCGTAGTAGCCGTTGAAGCGGAACGGGCGGGCGATCGCGCTTTCCGGATAGGTCGGCGCGAGCCGGTTCGGATCGAACAGCCACGCCTGGACGCCGTCGTTGAAGCGCGAGACGGCGCGCAGCGCCTTCTCGACCGACGCGCCGTCGGCCAGCTCGCATCCGGTGAGCAACGAGAGCGCGCCCAAGCTTAGCGTCCCGCGCAGAAACAGGCGGCGCGCCGGATCGGGCAGCAGCTTCGCGGCGTCTCCGGCGGCGAGCCGCGCATCGAGCGATGGTCTGATCACGCGGGGCATCGCTTGTCACCGGCCGATGATGATCGCCCGCAGGCTTTTCGGCACCACGAACGCCATCACGATATGGACGACGACGAACGCCGCGATAGCCGCCATCGCGAGGAAGTGAACGATCCGCGCCGCCTCGTAGCCGCCGAACAGCGCGGCGAGCGCCTGGAGCTGCACCGGCTTCCAGATGGCAAGCCCGGACGCCATGATGACGATGCCGGCGAGGATGACGCCGGCATAGAGCGCCTTCTGCACCGCGTTGTAGACGGCGAGGTCGTCGTAGGCGAGGCGGCCGGCGAACGCCGCGCGCAGGTCGAAAAACACCTCGCGCGGCCGGATCGGCAGCAGCTTGCGGCGGAAGCGCCCGGTCGCAAGCCCGAGCACCACATAGACGAGCCCGTTGACGACGAGGAGCCACATGGCGGCGAAATGCCAGAGCAGCCCGCCGGCAAGCCAGCCGCCGATCGTGACCGCCTTGGGGAAGGCGAACGGGAACAGCGGCGAGGCATTGTAGATCTCCCAGCCGGAGCCGATCATCACCGCCGTGGCGAGCGCGTTGATCCAGTGGGTGACGCGCACCCACAGCGGATGAATCGCGGGCGCCGATGGCGCCGGAGCGACATCGGTAGTGGTGCCCGCCATGAGTTTCTCCTGAAAACGCACCTGCAGTCGGCGCGGTCCGCCTTGCGTGATCACCGGGATGATCCTAAGCCGAAGACCTGCACGTGTCCCAGGCGCAGCGCAACACGTCATGAGCAAATCCAACCCCGGCAACTTCTTCGAGGATTTTCGCCTCGGCCAGGCGATCGTGCACGCGACGCCGCGCACCGTCACGGCGGGCGACGTCGCGCTCTACACGGCGCTCTACGGGGCGCGGTTCGCGGTGCAGTCCTCCGACGCGTTCGCCAAGGCCGTCGGCTACCCGCGCGCGCCGGTCGACGACCTGCTCGTATTCCACATCGTCTTCGGCAAGACCGTGCCGGACATCTCGCTCAACGCGGTCGCCAATCTCGGTTATGCGGCCTGCCGCCTCCTCGCGCCGGTCTATCCGGGCGATACGCTGTCGGCGCGCACCGAGGTGATCGGACTCAAGGAGAATTCGAACCGCAAGACCGGGCTCGTCTACGTGCGCTCGACCGGCCTCAAGCAGGACGGCAGCGCGGTCATCGCGTTCACCCGCTGGGTGATGGTGCGAAAGCGCGACGAGGCGGCGCTGGCCCCGGGCGAGCTGGTGCCGAAGCTGCCCGACGCGGTCGAACCGGCGGAGCTCGGCGGCGCCTGCCCGACGATCGACGCCGCCGCCTATGACGCGGCGCTCGCCGGCAGCCCGCACCGCTTCGCCGATTATGCGGCGGGCGAGAAGATCGACCATGCCGCCGGCATGACGGTCGAGGAGGCCGAGCACCAGCTGGCGACGCGGCTTTATCAGAACACCGCGCGCGTGCACTTCAACCAGTTCACCGAGAGCAAGGGGCGGTTCGGGCGCCGCCTGATCTACGGCGGGCACGTCATCTCGCTCGCCCGCGCGCTCTCCTTCAACGGCCTGGCGAACGCGTTCCACCTCGCCGCCATCAACGGCGGGCGCCACGTGGCGCCGCTGTTCGCCGGCGACACCGTGTTCGCCTGGTCGCAAATCATCGACAAGGCCGCGTTGCCGGCGCGCCACGACGTGGGCGCGCTGCGCCTGCGCACCGTCGCCGCCAAGGACCGGCCGTGCGCGGATTTCCCCGACAAGGCCGGCGACGACTACGATCCCGCCGTGGTGCTCGATCTCGACTATTGGGTGCTCGTCCCGCGGTGAGGATGCCCAGCCGCGTAGGGTGGGTTAGGGCCGAAGGCCCGTAACCCACCATGTCTGTCAAACAAACGGCGGGTTACGGCGCTTCGCGCCTAACCCACCCTACCCATGAACCATCACGGTTTCGCGCGCAGGTGCGTGACCAGCTCGCGCGCGAACGGCGCCAGCTCCTTGAAGCTGCGCACGCAGATGGTCAGCGCGCGCGCCGCCCACGCATCGGTGAGCGCGACCGGCACGATCGCCATGGTCTTCGCCACCCGGCGCGCCGTCGTCTCCGGCACGATGCCGATGCCGACGTTGCATTCGACCAGCCGGCAGACCGCGTCGAAGCTGCGCAGCTGCACGCGCAGCCGCAGCGGGCGGCCGATGCGCGCCGCCTTGTCGGCGAGGAAGCGCTGCAGCGCGCTCGCGCGGTCGAGGCCGACGAAGTCGTGATCGAGCACATGCACGAAGCCGATGCGCGCGCGCCGCGCCAGCGGATGCGCGCGCGCGACCACCAGCACGAAGCGGTCGTTGCGGAACGGATAGGTCTCGAGCGTGCTGGCATCGACCGTGCCGGCGACGATCCCGACGTCGCCCACCCCTTCGGCGATCAGGCCGACGATCTCGTCGCTCAGCCGCTCCTCGAGGTCGACGCTGACGTGCGGATGGGCCGCGAGGAACGAGCTGAGCGCCTCGGGCAGGAATTCGGTGAGCGCGTTGGTGTTGGAGAGCATGCGGATCTGACCGGCGAAGCCGCCCGCGTAGGCGCCGAGGTCCTCGCGCAGGCGCTCGGCGTCGCGCAGGATCGAGCGCGCGTGCTGGAGAAGCGTGCGCCCCGCCTGGGTCGGCGTCACGCCCTGGCGCCCGCGCACCAACAGCGCGGCGCCGAACGCCTCCTCCATGTGACGGATGCGCGTCGAGGCGGCGGCGAGGGCGAGATGCGCGCGCTCCGCGCCGCGCGTGATGCTGCCCGCCTCGACGACACGGCGGAACAGGTCGAGATCGACCAGATCGAAGTGCATCGGACCCGCCTTCGCAAGATGCGAAGCCATGTTACGCCAAATACGCATTGCAGGCGAGATTTTCCCCGCCTAGATTCGCGTCCGACGAAGGCGCAAGCCGATCGAGCGCAAGATCTCCGCACCGGCGCGGAGGGTCCACTTCCGACGCGTGCGGGGTGACCGGTCGAGCCCAGGGCGCACGTTGCGGCCCGCCCGGACATTGGGTACGTACGGGGCGGGGCGGATTTCGAGTGCGAGCGGGAGGACGAGAATGGCCGAGACCAGGGTGCCGGCCGCGCGGCCGCTGTCGCCGCATCTGTCGATCTACCGCCTGTCCCTGACCATGGTGATGTCCGGCCTGCACCGTATCACCGGCCTGTTCCTCTATCTCGGCGCCGCGTTCATGGCGTGGTGGCTGATCGCGGCGGCGGCCGGCCCCAACGCCTATGCCAACGTGCAATGGTTCATGGGCAGCTGGATCGGCCGGCTGTTCCTGTTCGGCTATACCTGGACGCTGATCCATCACACGCTCGGCGGCGTGCGCCACCTCATCTGGGACACCGGCCGCGGGCTCGGCGCAGGCGAGCGCGACTGGCTCGCCGGCGCGACGCTGTTCGGCTCGGTCACGCTCACGATCCTGCTATGGGTCGCGGGCTATTTCTTCATCGGCTAGAGCATGATCCGGAAAAGCGGGTACCGGTTTTGCGAAAAAGATCGTGATTGAATGAAAGTCGCGAGGAGTTTGCGATGAGCATGCGCACGCCGCTCGGCCAAGCCCGCGGCCTCGGCTCCGCCAGGTCGGGCACCGGACACTTCTGGCTCCAGCGCGTGACCGCGGTCGCCGGAATTCCCCTCACCGTCGGATTCATCATCGTCGTCGTGATGGTCGTCGGCCGCAACCACGCCTTCACCGTGCAGATCCTCGGCTCGCCGCTGGTGGCGCTCACCATGATCCTGTTCATCCTGACCATCGTCTATCACATGTGGCTCGGCATGCAGGTGGTCATCGACGATTACGTGCACGACCTGCTGCTGCGGCCGATCGCGGCGATGAGCAACACGTTCTTTTGCGTCGTGGTCGGCCTCGCCTCGACCTATGCCATTCTCAAGCTCTCGTTCAGCGTGTGAGCCATGGCCAGAAACGGCCCTTCTTCCAACAATGGCGCCCCCAAGGTGAACGGCCACGCCTATCCGATCGAGGACCACACCTATGACGTGGTCGTGGTCGGGGCGGGCGGCTCGGGGCTGCGCGCCGTCGTCGGCTGCAGCGAGGCCGGGTTGAAGACCGCCTGCATCACCAAGGTGTTCCCGACCCGCTCGCACACGGTCGCGGCGCAGGGCGGCATCTCGGCCGCGCTCGGCAACATGGGCGAGGACGACTGGCGCTGGCACATGTACGACACCGTCAAGGGAGCGGACTGGCTCGGCGATCAGGACGCGATCGAGTATCTGTGCCGCCATGCGCCGGCGGCGGTGTACGAGCTCGAGCACTGGGGCGTGCCGTTCTCGCGCACGCAGGACGGCAGGATCTATCAGCGCCCGTTCGGCGGCATGACGATCGACTTCGGCAAGGGCCAGGCGCAGCGCACCTGCGCCGCCGCCGACCGCACCGGCCACGCCATGCTGCACACTCTCTACGGCGCGGCGCTCAAGCACGACGCCGAATTCTTCGTCGAATACTTCGTCATCGGCCTGATCATGGACGATGAAGGCGTCTGTCGCGGCGTGGTCGCGCTCAAGCTC
>DASPZC010000014.1:0-14896 GCA_035636455.1 Xanthobacteraceae bacterium | reverse complement strand
TGCTGGTCGACCAGCATGGCGACGTGCTGCCCCGCTTCGAGCGCGCGGGCGATGCGGAACGGCGCGTCGGGGCCGCCGGCGATCATCGTGCCCATGCTGCCGTCGCGCAGCTCGGCGACCGCATCGGCCACGGCGCCGAGGTTCGGCCGGCGATAGAGCACGGCGAAGTCGAGCCCGCCGCCTCGGGCGGCGAGCGCCGGCACTTCCCAGTTGGCGAGGTGCGCGGCGAACACCAGCGCGGGCTTGCCGTCGTCGCGCATGCGGTCGAACCGCGCGTCGACCTCGGGCGTGGAGAGGATGCGGCCCGCGTCCGGATGCTTGCGGTCGTAGTCCCACAACAGATCGAGGCGCGCAAACTCGCCGGCGACCCGGCCGAGGTTGTCCCATACGCCGAGGAGAATGCGCTCGATCTCCGCCGGCGATTTGTCGGGAAACGCCGCCTTCAGATTCTCCCGGCCGATGCGATGCTCACGCAGCCACGGGCCGAACGTGCGGGTGACGCGCGCCATGAACTTGGCGAGCAGGTCGGGATCGATCAGGCGCAGCGCCTTGAGCAGCCATACGGTCAGCCGGCCGACGATGGCGTCGAACACGCGCGTGAGCCGGACGACGGCCTGCCGGACGAAACGTTGAAGGTCGATCGCCATCGCGGTCGCGGCGGGCTCTAAAACTTCACAATGATCTTGCCGAACACCTGGCGGCTTTCGAGCCGGCGCAGCCCTTGCTCGAAATCTGCAATCTCGACCTCGGTGTCGATCACCGGCAAGAGCCCGCCCGCCATCTTGGCAAGGCCGTCGCGGATGTTGCGCATGGTGCCGCCGAACGAGCCGACGATGCGGTACTGCCGCTGGAACAATTGCATCAGGTTGAGCGTCGTGGTCGGCCCCGAAGTCGAGCCGCAGGTGACGAGGCGGCCGCCCGGCTTGAGCGAGAACAGCGAGCCGGCGAAGGTGTCGGCGCCGACGTGCTCGAACACCACGTCGACGCCCTGCTTGGCGGTGATCTTGCGCACCACGCCCTCGAACCGGTCCGTGCGGTAATTGATGACGTGATCGGCGCCGAGCGCGCGCGCCTTCGCGGCTTTGGCGTCGTCGCCGACCGTCGTGATCACGGTGCAGCCGATCGCCTTCGCCATCTTGATGGCGACGGTGCCGATGCCCGAGCCGCCCGCGTGCACCAGGATCGTTTCGCTCGGCTGAAGTTTTGCATTGTCGAACAGCATGTGCTCGACCGTCGCGAACGCGATCGGCGCACAGGCGGCGTCGCGCAGCGCAACGCCGTGCGGCACCGGGATGACGAGGCGCGCCGGCAGGTTGACGAGGTCGCGCGCGAAGCCGTCGATGTTGAAGCCAAGCAGCCCCTTGAGGTCCTCGCAGAAATTATCCCGGCCCGCGCGGCAGGCGCGGCAGACGCCACAGGTGAGGCCGCCGTTCATCACCACGCGGTCGCCGGGCTTGAAGCCCGCGACGTCCGATCCGATGGCGGCGATCTCGCCGGCCGCTTCCGCACCGACCACCAGCGGCAGCTTGCGCTTGGCGAACGCCATGCCGCGCCATCCCCACACGTCGATATGGTTCAGTGCCACCGCCTTGATGCGGATCTGCACCTCGCCGGCCGCGGGGGGCGGCGGCGCCGGCATGTCGACAAGCTCGAGCTTGCGGTCGGCGACGAGGGTGAGCGCGCGCATGATCGGTGCGATGGACTGGGGCGTCAGGAGCGGTGAATGCCTATCGCCGCGGAAAGCCCGCCGTCAATCGGCAGCACCGCGCCGGTGATGTAGGCGGCGGCTGGCGAGAGCAGAAACGCGACGAGGCCGGCCACCTCGTCCGGCCGGGCGAAGCGGCCGGCCGGGATCTGGCTCTCCATGGTCGCGCGATAGGCCGCATAGGGCGCCATCATGTCGGTGTCGACGAAGCCCGGCGCCACGTAGTTGACCGTGACGCCGCGCCGCGCGCTCTCGATCGCGAGCGTGCGCGCATAGGCGAGCAGCGCCGCCTTCGAGGCCGCGTAGGCGGCGCTGCCCTGGCTCGCGCGCAACGCGGTGGCCGAGCCGATCGCCACGATGCGGCCGTCGCGCGCCCGCGTCATCGGCCGCACCAGCGCGCCGGCCAGCTTGGTGAACGACCAGAAATTCACCTGCATGGCCGCTTCGGCCTTGGCCCGATCCATGGTGGCGGCGAGGCTGTCGTAGGGCAGCCCGGCATTGTGCACGAACGCGGAGGGAGGGGAGGCGGACTCCAGGCTCGCCGCGAACGCATCGACCGCATCGCGATCGGCAAGATCGACCTGTGTCGCCGTAAACGTCTGGTGCGGGCCGGCGGCCGCGAGTTCCTCGCGCAACGCCGCCGCTTCCGCGGCCGCCGAGCGGTAGGTGAAGAGCACGTCGTGGCCCGCGGCCGCGAGCGCGCGGACGATGGCGGCGCCGGTCCCGCGCCCGCCGCCGGTGACGACGACGCGGCGCCGGTCGCCCGGCGCCATCACGCCGCGTCCCGGCTCATCACCAGCGAGACGTTCTGGCCGCCGAAGCCGAAGGAATTGGACAGCGCGTGGGTGACGCGCGCGTCGCGCGCCGCGTTCGGCACCACGTCGAGCGGGATCGCCGGATCCGGCACCTGGTAATTGATGGTGGGCGGAATGCGCTGATGCTCGAGCGTCAGCAGCGTGAACACCGCCTCGACCGCGCCGGCCGCCGACAAGGTATGCCCGACCATCGATTTGTTGGACGAGATCGGCACGTCTTTGATGCGCTCGCCGAGCACGGCAGAGGCGCCCAGAAATTCCATCTTGTCGTTTTCCGGCGTGCCGGTGCCGTGCGCATTGATGTAGTCGATGTCGTCGGGGGTGAGCCCGGCGTCGTCGATCGCGCCGCGCACGCTGCCGATGATCGCCTTGCCGTCCGGGCTCGAGCGGGTGCGATGGAACGAATCCGCCATCTCGCCGCAGCCGGCGATCACCCCGAGGATTTTGGCGCCGCGCGCTCGCGCGGCATCGAGGCTCTCCAGCACCAGCGCCCCGGCGCCTTCCGCCATGACGAAGCCGTCGCGGTTCTTGGAGAACGGCTTCGCCGCCGCCTCCGCCGGATCGTTCTGGGTCGACAGCGCGGAGAGCAGGGAGAAGCGGATCAGCGTCTCCGGCGTCACGGTCCCGTCGGTGCCGATGCACAGCGCCGCGTCGGTCTCGCCGCGGCGGATCGCTTCGAGGCCGAGCTGGATGGCGCTCGCGCCCGACGCGCAGGCGGTGGTGACCGAGATCGGCGAGCCCTGCGTCCCGAACGTCTCCGCCAGGCGGTCGGCGACCGACGCGAACATGAAGCGCGGGCCGTACTTGCGGAAGCTGCCCTCGCTCGCCGCGCGCAGCAGGTCGTCGTAATTGACCGCGTCGTTGGTGCGCGCCGCCCGCCCAAGCTCCTCGCGTTGCAGCCATTCGACCTCGATCGGCGGCACCGCCACGAACAGCGGCCCGGGAAAGCGCCCGCGACCGCCGATGCCCGCCTGGCTGACCGCCTCCTCGGCCGCGATCTCGCCCATGCGCTCGCACAGCGACGGCCCGCAGAACGGCTCGATCGGCACGAAGTCGACGGTGCCAGCGATGCGGGTCTTGAGATTCTCGGTGGGGAAGCGTGCGATCGTGCGGATGCCGGAGCGGCCGGCGGTCAGCTTCTCCCAGTTGTCCGCCTTGCCGGCGCCGAGCGAGGTGACGATGCCCATGCCGGTGACGACCACGATGGGGCGTCGCGCCTTGTCAGTGTTGGAAGAAGCCATCGTCCTCTCCTTCAGCGCACGGCTTCGACCAGCGCCATGCCTTCGCCTCGCCAGTGCCCGACGCCGGTGACCACCACCTGGGTCAGGCCTGCGTCCATGCCCGCTTCGACGCCCGATCGATCGCCCGGCGGAAACAGGCGGCCGTGGCTGATCGCCAGCGCCGCGAGCGCCACGTTCATGGGGAATTGCGGCTCGGGTCCGTGCCCGACATAGCTGCCGGTCGCCCGCACCGCAACCCCGGCATGTTCGGCAAGAAACGTGCGCTCCTCGGCGGTCGCAGGCTCCGCGCCCGATGCGCCCGAGAGCACCGCGACGTGGCCCGGTTCGAGGCCCGGCGCGATCTTTGCCCACATCGCGCCGAGCATCTTGGTGACCGCGCCCGGCCGCCGATCCGAGCGGTCGGACGCCACCGCCGGGAGCCGCGCCAGCGGCTTTGCGCCGCGCATTTGCGCATGCTCGCGCGCCTCGATCACCAGGAAGGCGCCGAGCGAGCCGGCCGCGAACCCGCCGTCCGGTCCGCGCTCCCACACCGATCTATCGGCGCCCTTGAGCAGATAATTGTTGAACTCGTACTGCGCGAGCAGATCCTTGCGCTCGCCGTTGTGCGCGCCGCCCACCAGCGTCAGCTCGCTCTGGCCGGCGCGGATGCGCGAGTGCGCGATGCGCACCGCGTCGATCCCGGCGCCTTCCTCGCCCATGAAGGTGCGCGAGGAGCCGGTGACGCCGTGCACGATCGAGATGTTGCCGGCGAGCAGGTTCGACAGCTGCGCCAGGAACAGCGTCGGGCGCAGGTCGTTCATCAGCCGCTCGTTGAGGAAGGCGGCCGGGTTCGCCGCCTTGGGCAGGTCGGTCAGGATTGCGGAATCGACGCTGATGTCGCGCTCGCCGCCGCCGGCGGCGACGATCATGTCCGTGCTCGCCAGGAGCTCCGGCTGCCCCTTGAGGCCCGCGCTCTCGAGCGCGAGACCCGCCGCGTAGACGCCGATGCGCTGCCACGGCTCCATCTGCCGCTGGTCGCCTTTCTTCGGAATCTGCTTGTCGAAGTCGACCGGCGCCAGCGGATGGATCACGTAAGGGGCGAACACCTCGGCGTTCCCGTGCGGCTTTGCGTCCATCAGCCGCGCCCAATGGGCGTCGGCCCCTTCGCCGAGGCAGGAGAGGATGCCGATCCCGGTGATCCACGCCTCGCGGCCGGGCTCAGCCATGGATCATGGCTCCGAGCGGGAACGCGAGCTGCTTCGCCGCGCCCTCCATGTGCGCGCGGAATTCGGCGTTGGGGAACGGCACGGTGCGGAACCTGATCTCCGCTTCGCACACCGGCTTGCCCTCGCCGGTGAGCCGCGCGCGCGTCACCGCGTAGCCCGAGCCGTCATGGACGAGGCTTGCCTCGCCGGCGAGCCGCTCGCCCGGCTTGACGAAGCGCCGGAGCTTCACGTCGTTGGCGCCGATGAAGAACGGCATGCGCTCGAAGCTGCGCAGCGCGACCACGAGCCAGCCGGCGGTCTGCGCCATGCTCTCGATCAGCAGCGCGCCCGGCATCAGCGGCAGCCCGGGAAAGTGTCCTGCGAAGATCGTGCTTTCGCTCGGGACCGTCGCCTCGGTGCGGATCGTGCGGTCCTCGAGCGAAATTTCAAGGATGCGGTCGATCAGCTGGAAATACTCGAGACGCATCTCAGAGCATGATCCCGAAAAGTGGGCACCGGTTTTCGGCCAAGATCATGCTCCAACAATAGGGGCGCTCATGCTCCCCTGGCGGCCACGAGGTCGTCGATGCGGGCGCACAGATTGTTCAGCACGAAATACTGGTCGGTGGTCGCCTTGCCGTCGTTGACCTCCTGGGTCCAGCGCTCGATCGGCAGCTTGATGCCGAATGCCTTGTCGATCGCAAAGGCGATGTCGAGAAAATCCAGGCTGTCGATGCCGAGATCGTTGATGGCGTGGCTCTCCGGCTTGATGGTGTCGGGCTCGATGTCGCAGGTTTCCGCGATGATGCCGGCGACGGTGTCGAAAGTCGAAGACATCGGCCACCCTTGTGAATGGTCCTGTTCTGAAGCCCGCGCCGGATGACAGACACCCCCGCCCCCCGACGCGGAAGAGGCCGGCCCGGGGTCCGCCTGACGCGGTGCCCGTATAGCGAAGCAGGCGGGCAAGTTCAATGGCGGCAAGGCTTTGTCCCAGGCGCGGAAATGCCCGCCGGCGCATAATTTTTACGCATTCCCGCCATGCCGGCGCGCCGCGGATGGCGTCCCTCGCGGCGCCGGGCAGGGCATCTTCCGCTCCCCGGCGCCGATGTGGGATGATTTGCCGCCACAGGGGGAGCCGTCATGATCCTGCGCAAACTGTGTATCTCCATCGCCGTGCTGGCCGGGCTCGCGCCGCCGCTGCCGGCCGGCGCCCAGCCGGTGCTCAAGGTCGGGTCGACCCCGACCGGCATCCCGTTCACCTTCCTTGACACCAAGACCAACACCATCCAGGGCGTCATGGTCGATCTCGTCACCGCCATCGGCAAGGAGGCGGGCTTTGCCGTGCAGGTCGAGCCGATGCAGTTCTCCGCCCTCATCGCCGCGCTCACCGCCAACAAGATCGATATCATCTCGGCGGCGATGTACATCACGCCGGCGCGCAAGGAGGTGATCGACTTCTCCGCCCCGGTCTATTCCTACGGCGAAGGCCTGGTGGTGCCGAAGACCGACGCCAAGGACTACGTCGCCTTCGCCGACCTCAAGGGCGAGACGGTCGGCGCCCAGGTCGGCACCGTCTATGTCGAGCCGCTCAAGAAGACCGGCCTGTTCGCCGACGTGAAGGTCTACGACTCGATCCCCGACATCCTGCGCGACGTGAACACCGGGCGGCTCAAGGCCGGCTTCGCCGACTATCCGATCCTCGCCTACAATCTGCAGCAGGGCCTGTTTCCCGACGTACGGCTGGTCAAGACCTATAAGGCGACCATCCTCGGCTCGGTCGGCATCGGCGTGCGCAAGAGCGACGGCGAGCTGCTCAAGAAGATCGATGCCGGCCTCGCCAAGCTCAAGGCCGACGGCAGGTTGAAGACGATCCTGGCGAAGTGGGGACTGGAGTGAACGCGGTCCTGCTCCCTCTCCCCAGCCGAAGTCGGATGTTTCCGACTTCGGCCACTTAATAGATGGCCGAACTCGGGTAAACCCGAGTTCGGCGTGGGGAAAGGGTCGGGGTGAGGGGACCTCTGCGAATGCGCGTTATCCGCAACGGCCCCCTCACCCAGCCGCCTTCGCTGCGCGCCGGCGGCCGACCTCTCCCCGCAAGCGGGGAGAGGTGAAGGTGCAGCGCTTCCTCGTCGACGCCGTCGAGTTCATGCCCATTCTGCTGTTGGGCGTGAAGCTCACCATTATGGTGACCGTCGGCTCGCTCGTGCTCTCGACGGTGCTCGGCCTCGTCTGGGCGCTGATGCGCGTTTCGGGCGTGCGCGCGCTCTCGGGCACCGCGATCGTCATCGTCAACGTGATCCGCGGCATCCCGATCATCGTGCAACTGTTCTACATCTATTTCGTGCTGCCGGAGTTCGGCATCACGCTGACCGCGCTCGAAGCCTCGATCATCGGGCTCGGCATCGCCTATTCGGCCTATCAGTCGGAGAATTTCCGCGCCGGCATCGAGGCGATCGACCGCGGGCAGATCGAGGCCGCGCACTCGATCGGCATGGGCTGGGTGCTGACCATGCGCCGCGTCGTGCTGCCCCAGGCGGTGAAGATCGTGCTGCCGCCCTACGGCAACATCATGATCATGATGCTCAAGGATTCCTCGCAGGCGTCTACCATCACGGTCGCCGAGCTCGCCTTGCAGGGAAAGCTGATCGCCTCCTCGACCTTCAAGAACATGACGGTATTCACCCTGGTCGCGGCGCTCTATCTCGCCATGAGCATCCCGCTCATCCTCATGGTGGGCTGGCTGGAAAAGCGCTTCGGGCGCAAGTGAGCGACGCCACCGCGATGATCGTGCTCACCGACGTGCACAAGAGTTTTGGCGCCCATCACGTCATCCGCGGCTTTTCCGCCCATGTGGAGAAGGGCGAGGTGGTGTGCGTGATCGGGCCGTCCGGCTCCGGCAAGTCGACCATCCTGCGCTGCATCAACGGGCTCGAAGGCTACGACCGCGGCGAGATCGAGGTCGACGGCATGGCGGTCGATCGCGCCGACCGCTCGATCGTCGCCATCCGCGCCAAGGTCTCCATGGTATTCCAGCGCTTCAACTTGTTTCCCCACCGCACCGCGCTCGAGAACGTCGTCGAGGGGCCGATCTACGTGAAGAAGGAGCCGCGCGAGGAGGCGGTCGAGCGCGGGCGGGCATTGCTGGCGCGGGTCGGCCTCGCCGACAAGGAGCACGCCTACCCGGCCGCGCTGTCCGGCGGCCAGCAGCAGCGCGTCGCCATCGCCCGCGCGCTCGCCATGCAGCCGAAGGCGATCCTGTTCGACGAGCCGACCTCCTCGCTCGACCCCGAGCTGGTGGGCGAGGTGCTCGCCGTCATGCGCTCGCTGGCCGAGGAGGGCATGACCATGATCGTCGTCACCCACGAGATGGGCTTTGCCAAGGAGGTGGCCGACCGCGTGCTCTTTCTCGATCAGGGCGTGATCGCCGAGGCGGGCAAGGCGCGCGAGCTCTTGACCAACCCGCGTAATCCCCGCACCCAGGATTTCCTCCGCCGGGTGCTGCACCCGCTGTGACCATGGCCGAACCGTTTCCGCTCGAACCATCGCTATGGGCCGCGACCGCGCCGCCCGCTCCGCCGACGCCGCCGCTCGAAACCTCGGCGCGCGCCGACGTATGCGTGATCGGCGCGGGCTATGCCGGCCTGTCGACCGCGCTGCATCTCGCCGAGCGCGGTGTGCGCGCCATCGTGCTGGAGGCGCGCGAGCCCGGGTACGGCGGATCGGGCCGCAACGGCGGCCAGGTCATTCCCGGCCTCAAGTACGAGCCCGACGAGCTCGAGGCGATGTTCGGCCCGGAGCGCGGGCCGCGTCTCGTCGAGTTCGCCGGCCGCACCGCCGACGTGGTGTTCGACCTCATCGCGCGCCACCGCATGGACGTGCCGCACGTGCGCAACGGCTGGATCCAGGGCGCCCATTCGCGCGCGAGCGTCGAGCAGGTGAAGCGGCGGGCCGGCCAATGGGAGCGGCGTGGCGCGCCCGTCACGTTTCTCGACAAGGCGGAGACGGACCGGCACCTCGGCACGACGCAATACCTCGCCGCCTGGATCGACCGGCGCGGCGGCGCGGTGCAGCCGCTTGCCTATGCGCGCGGCCTCGCCAAGGCGGCGCTGGCGGCCGGAGCCGCGATCCACGGCCACACGCCGGCGACGCGCCTCGATCGGCGCGAGGGCAAGTGGATCGTCACGACGCAACACGGCGCCGAAGTCACCGCCGACCAGGTCGTGCTGTGCACCAATGCCTATGCGGGCGGCCTGTGGCCGCGTCTGGCGCAGACCATCGTCGCGCCCAACTCCTATCAGATCGCGACCGAGCCGCTGTCCGACAACGTGCGCAAGTCGGTCCTGCCGTTCGGCCAAGTCTCCTCGGACGCGCGAAAACTTCTCCTTTATTTCCGTCTCGACGACCGGGGCCGCCTGCTGCTGGGCGGACGCGGGCCGTTGCGCGAGCCGACGAGCGACGCCGACTGGCAGCACCTGGAGGCGATGCTGCCGCGGATGTTTCCGCAAGTCGCGGGCGCGGCGATCCAATATCGCTGGTGCGGCCGGGTGGCGATCACGCGGGATTTCCTGCCGCATCTGCATGCGCCGGCGCCCGGGCTGCTGATCGACATCGGCTGCATGGGCCGCGGCGTCGCGCTGCAGAGCGCGATGGGGCAGGCGATCGCCGAGTACGTGGCGAGCGGCAATCCCGACGCGCTGCCGTTCCCGCTTTCTCCCATCCGCCCGCTGCCGCTCCACGCCCTGCACACGGTCTATGTCGGCGCGCTGATCGCCTGGTACCGCTTCCTCGACCGGCGCGGTTTGAGCGACGCGGTGTAACGGATGATCCTCCCCGACCGCGAACGCCGTTTCCTCGCCGCCAGACGGGTCGGCCATCTGGCGACCGCCGACGCGCGGGCGCGGCCGCACGTGGTGCCGGTGTGCTTCGCCGTCGCCGACGAGACGCTTTACATCACCATCGACGAGAAACCGAAGCGCGGCGGCCGGCCGCTCAAGCGCCTGCGCAACATTGCCGAGAACCCGGCGGTCGCCGTCACGGTCGATCGCTACGACGATGACTGGACGCGGCTCGGCTGGGTGATGCTGCGCGGAAGGGCCGAGATTTTGGCCGGCGGCGATGAGCACGCACGCGCCCAGGCGCTGCTGCGCAGCCGCTATCCGCAACTCGCCGCCATGCGGATCGGAGACCTCCCGGTGATTGCGGTGCGCCTCGAGCGGGTGACGAGCTGGGGCGACCTGTCGCCCGATGGGTGAGGGCAGGGTTGCGCCTCAGGGGCTAGTCGCCGACGGTACCCCACGGCTAAGCTGACCGCCCCACGGGAGTAGGCGCCATGCACATCGGCCTGACGATGTTTCCGACGGACTATTCGATCCAGCCGCACGATCTCGCGGCGGAGGCGGAGGCGCGCGGCTTCGACGCCCTGTGGCTGCCGGAGCACAGCCACATCCCGACCAGCCGCAAGTCGCCGTGGCCGGGGGGCGCCGACCTGCCGAAGTACTATTGCGACAGCTACGACCCGTTCGTGTCGCTCGCCGCGGCGGCGGTGGTGACGAAGAAGATCAAGCTCGGGACCGGCATCTGTCTCGTCGTCGAGCGCGACCCGATCCACACCGCCAAGGAAGTCTCGACCCTCGACCGGCTCTCCTCCGGCCGCGTCCTGTTCGGCATCGGCGGCGGTTGGAACGCCGAGGAGATGGCCCACCACGGCACCGCCTTCGCGACCCGCTTCAAGGTGATGCGCGAGCGCGTCCAGGCGATGAAGGCCATATGGACCCAGGACAAGCCGAAGTTTGCCGGCGAGTTCGTCAAGTTCGACGAGATCTATCAGTGGCCGAAGCCGGTGCAGAAGCCGCATCCGCCCATCATCGTCGGCGGCGCGTTTCCCCACGCCGCCAAGCGCGCGGTCGCCTATGGCGACGGCTGGATCCCGATCGGCGGGCGCGGCCTCGACCCGCTGGAGATTTTGCCAAAATTCCGGCAGATGGCGAAGGAGGCCGGGCGCGATCCCGCCACGCTGTCCTTCGACGTGTTCGCCGCGCCGCGCGATGCGGACGCGCTCAAGCGCTATCGCGACGCCGGCGTCGACAGCGCCGTGTGGATGTTCCCGCCCAAGGGACGGGAGGAGATATTGCCGATGCTCGATCAAGGCGCCGCCCTGATGCGGGGACTGTGAGCGCATGAACGTCCACGCTTCCATCGCTCGGCCGATCGCGACCGCCGCCACCCGCGCGGTCGAGGCCGATCGGCTGCTGATCGACTACGAGCGCAGGCCGTTGGCGGATTTGCTGCACGCAGCGCGCGCGCTGGGGCGCGCGGGCCACGGCAATGTCATCAGCTATTCGCGCAAGGTGTTCATTCCGCTCACCCGGCTGTGCCGGGACGTGTGCGGCTACTGCACCTTCGCGGCGACGCCGCGCCAGGTCGGCCAGGCCTATCTGAGCCCGGACGACGTGCTCGCCATCGCCCGTGCCGGCCGCGCCGCCGGCTGCCGCGAGGCCTTGTTCACCCTCGGCGACAAGCCGGAGCTGCGCTACGCGGCGGCGCGCGCGGCGCTGCGCAAGCTCGGCCATGCGAGCACCGTCGAGTATCTCGGCGCCATGTGCGAGCTGGTCATCCGCGAGACCGGGCTGCTGCCGCACGTCAATGCCGGCGTGATGAGCGAGGTGGAGATCGCCGCGCTGCGCCGGGTCAGCGTCTCCCAGGGGATCATGCTCGAGACGATCGCGCAGCGGCTCTGCGAGCCCGGCGGGGCGCATTTCGGCTCGCCCGACAAGGACCCGCAGGTGCGCCTTGCCATGATCGAGGCGGCGGGCCGGCAGCAGGTGCCGTTCACCAGCGGCATTCTCATCGGCATCGGCGAGACGCGGCGCGAGCGCATCGAGTCGCTGCTTGCCTTGCGCGACGTGCACGCGCGCCACGGCCACCTGCAGGAAATCATCGTGCAGAATTTCCGCGCCAAGCCGGGGACGCGCATGGCCGGCGCCGGCGAGCCGCCGCTCGATGACCTCATGTGGACCGCCGCGGTGGCGCGCCTGATCTTCGGCCCGGCGATGAACGTCCAGGTGCCGCCTAATCTCAGCTTCGCGGAATTTCCCAAGCTCGCCGGCTGCGGCATCAACGACTGGGGCGGCATCTCGCCGGTCACCGCCGATCACGTGAACCCGGAAGCGCCGTGGCCGCAGATCGCGACGCTCGAACAGGCGACCGCCGCGGCCGGCTACATGCTGGCCGAGCGGCTCGCCGTCTATCCCGACTACGCCGTTGCCGCGGAGCGCTGGATCGATCGCGCCCTGGTGCCGCGCGTGCTCTCCGACATCGACGCCGCCGGTTTTCCGCGCGAAGACGACTGGGTGCCGGGCGCGACCACGCCGCCGCCCGCTCCCTCTCCCCGGAGGGGAGAGGGCCGGGGTGAGGGGGGACCTGACCTATCGATAAAATCGACATTATCCATCACTCCGATCCTCGATCGAGCGCGCGCCGGCGATCGGCTCGAAACCGACGACATCGTCCGCCTGTTCGCGGCGCGCGGCGACGAGTTCGACGAGGTTTGCGCTGCCGCCGACGCGTTGCGCGCCAAGGTGAATGGCGACGTGGTTACCTACGTGGTCAACCGCAACATCAATTACACCAACGTGTGCAGCTACGCGTGCAGCTTCTGCGCCTTCTCCAAGGGCAAGCTGCACGATCATCTGCGCGGCCGTCCCTACGATCTTGCGCTAGAGGAGATCGCCCGGCGCACCGAGGAAGCGTGGCAGCGCGGCGCCACCGAAGTCTGCCTGCAGGGCGGCATCCACCCCGCCTATACCGGCGACACCTATTTGACCTTGCTGCGCGCGGTGAAGGAGGCGGTGCCCGGCATGCACGTGCATGCCTTCTCGCCGCTCGAAATTTCTCACGGTGCGCAGACGCTCGGCCTCTCGGTCGCGGCGTTCCTCGAGCGGCTGCGCAAGGCCGGCCTCGGCAGCCTGCCGGGGACCGCGGCGGAAATCCTCGACGACGAGGTGCGCGCGCGCATCTGTCCCGACAAGCTCGACACGCGCCAATGGCTCGACGTGGTCGCGACTGCGCACGCGGTCGGCCTGCGCACCACCGCCACCATCATGTTCGGGCACGTCGAGGGCACGCGGTCGTGGGCCGCGCATCTGCTGCATCTGCGCGACCTGCAGGAGCGCACCGGCGGCCTGACCGAGTTCGTCCCGCTGCCGTTCGTCCACATGGAAGCGCCGATGTATTTGAAGGGCGGCGCGCGGCGCGGCCCGACCTGGCGGGAAACCGTGTTGATGCACGCGGTGGGGCGCCTCGCCTTGCATCCGCTGGTGACCAACATCCAGGCGTCGTGGGTGAAGATGGGGCCGGCGGGCGTCGCCCGTGCGCTTAACGCCGGCGTCAACGATTGCGGCGGCACCCTGATGAACGAGAGCATCTCGCGCGCCGCCGGCACCCAGCACGGCCAGGAGCTGCCGCCCGAAGACATGGACGCGATGATCCGCGCCGCCGGCCGCCTGCCGCGCCAGCGCACCACGCTCTATCGTCCGGCTGACCCGGAGCGCGCGCGCCGTAGCTTCCGCGCGCCGGCCCTGGCGCCCGTGGTGCAGACGCCGGTGCGGCGAGAACAAAGACCTGCAGAACGGAACGCAAAGCACAGCGAGGGTGCGCGCCGATAACTCTCCCCTGTCATCGCCCGCGAAGGCGGGCGATCCAGTATCCGCCGGCGTTTGAGTCTAATCTCCAACGACTCCGTTTACTGGATGGCCCGCCTTCGCGGGCCATGACGAGTGGTGGATTTTGTTGAACGGGACCTCAACCGTGATCAAACTCGGCTACAAGGCGTCCGCCGAGCAGTTCGGGCCGCGCGAGCTGATCGAGTTCTCGGTGCTCGCCGAGAACCTCGGCTTCGACTCCGTTTTCGTCAGCGACCATTTCCAGCCGTGGAAGCACACCGGCGGCCATGCGCCGCAGTCGCTCGCCTGGCTCGGCGCGCTGGGCGCCAAGACCTCGCGCGTGCTCATCGGCACGAGCGTGCTCACCCCGAGCTTTCGCTATCATCCCTCGTTCGTCGCCCAGGCGTTCGGCACGCTCGGCGCCATGTTCCCCGGCCGCGTGATCCTCGGCGTCGGCACCGGCGAGTCCCTCAACGAGGTGCCGGCGACCGGCGTGGCGTGGCCGGAGTTCAAGGAGCGGTTCGCCCGCCTGCGCGAGGCGCTCGACCTGATCCGCCGGCTGTGGCGCGAGGAGCGCGTCACCTTCGAGGGGACCTACTACCGCACGGTGAACGCCACCGTGTACGACCGCCCCGACGCGCCGGTGCCGATCTACGTCGCCGCGGCCGGCGCCGTGGTGGCGAAATACGCCGGCCGCGCCGGCGAGGGCTTCATCACCACCAGCGGCAAGGCGGCGGCGCTTTACCGCGATACGCTGCTGCCGAGCGTCGCCGCCGGGTTGGAGGCGGCCGGCCGCAAGGATACCATCGATAAGATGATCGAGATGAAGGTGTCGTATGACACCGACCTTGCGCGCGCCATGGAAGACACGCGGGAATGGGCGGCGCTCGCGCTGTCGCCCGAGCAGAAAACCTCGGTCGAGGACCCGATTGAGATGGAGAAGCTCGCCGCGACCTTGTCGGCGCAGCAGGCCGCGACCCGGTGGATCGTCTCGACCGACCCGGATGAGCAGGTCGAGCGCATCCGCCCCTATGTGGAGCTCGGCTTCCGCCATTTGGTCTTCCACGCGCCCGGGCCCGACCAGGAGCGGTTCCTGCGCCTCTACGCCAAAGATGTGCTGCCGCGGCTGCGCGCGCGGTTCGGCTGATCGGCGCGGCGCGCGGGTGGCGCGATGACGAGCGCGGCGCGCGTCGAGCTGATCGGCGTCCCCGATCTGCCGCTGGTGCAGCCGGGCGACGACCTCGCGGCGCTTATCGCGGCGGCGCTCGAGCGCACGGCATTGCGGCCGTCC
>DASPZC010000013.1:0-7599 GCA_035636455.1 Xanthobacteraceae bacterium | reverse complement strand
GGCGTTGAATCGCCGCCTCGATGTCCTTGCCTGCCACCATCATCAGATCGGCCATCTCGTCGACCACCACGACGAGGTAGGGCAGGCGGTCGAGCTCCAGGCTCTCCTTCTCGTAGATCGCCTCGCCGCTCTCGCGGTCGTAGCCGGTGTGCACGGTGCGGCTGAGCGCCTCGCCGCGCGCCTTGGCTTCCGCCACGCGGGCGTTGTAGCCGTCGACGTTGCGCACGCCGAGCTTCGACATTTTGCGATAGCGCTCCTCCATCTCGCGCACCGCCCATTTCAGCGCGATGATCGCCTTCTTGGGATCGGTGACGACCGGCGTCAGCAGGTGCGGGATGCCGTCATAGACGGAGAGTTCCAGCATTTTCGGATCGACCATGATCAGCCGGCAGTCCTCGGGGCGCAGCCGATAGACCAGGCTGAGGATCATGGTGTTGATGGCGACCGACTTGCCCGAGCCGGTGGTGCCGGCGATCAGCAAATGCGGCATGCGCGCGAGGTCGACGATGACCGCCTCGCCGCCGATGGTCTTGCCGAGGCACAGCGGCAGCTTGGCGCTGGTGCCGGCATAATCGTCGGACCCCAACAGCTCGCGCAGATAGACCTTCTCGCGCCGCGGATTCGGCAGCTCGATGCCGATGACGTTGCGGCCGGGCACGAGCGCGACGCGCGCCGAGAGCGCGCTCATCGAGCGCGCGATGTCGTCGGACAGCCCGATGACCCGCGACGACTTGATGCCGGGCGCGGGCTCGAGCTCGTAAAGCGTCACCACCGGGCCCGGGTGCGCGTTGATGATCTCCCCGCGCACGCCGAAATCGCCGAGCACGCCCTCGAGTGCCGTGGCGTTGTCCTGGATCGCCTCGACGCTGAGCGTCTGGCGATCGCTCGTCTTGGCGGCGGTGAGAAGCTCGAGCGCCGGAAGCTCGAAACCGCCGCGTCCGCGCCGTGTCCGCGGCGCCGCACGCGGGCGCTTGCGCGCCGGCCGCGCATCGGCCTCCTCGGCTTCCTCCTCCTCGTCCGCCTCGGTCTCGTCGGCGAACTCCTCGTCCTCCGGGTGCCCAAATGCCGGAGCCCGCGGCACCAGGGCCACGGCGTTGCGACGGCCTAACAAGCGGCCGACCCGCGCCCGCAGGCTGAGCAACGCATGATGCATCCAGCCGAGCGAAATCCACGGGCGCTCGTCCTCGCCCTCCGCGGCCTCGTCCGGCGCGTCCTCGACCGCGTGCTTTTCGCCAAAGCGGGGCCATCCGAAGCCCACGGCGAGCGCGAGCGCGGCGAGCGCGCCGAGCCCGAACGACAGCGCAACCGCGATGCGCATCGTTCCTGCCAGCGGCGCGCCGAACAGATAGGCGGGCGGGCGCAGCAGGAGGTCGCCGATGACGCCGCCGAGCCCGGTCGGCAGCGGCCACGCGGCGCTCACCGGCAGGCAGGAGGCGAACGCGGCCGCCGCGAGGGAGCCCGCCGTCCATGCCATCAGGCGCAGCCGCTCGCGGTCGAGCGGCCGATGGGTGACGAGCCGCCACCCCCACACCGCGATGGGCAGGATCAAGGCCAGGGCGCCGAGGCCGAACAGCTGCATCAGCAGGTCCGCGGCGATGGCGCCCGGAACACCGAGCAGGTTGCGCACCGGCGCCGACGTGGCGTGGCTCAGGCTCGGGTCCTGGACGGACCAGCTTCCCAGCGCGGTCGCCAGCAGGCCCGCGAGCACGATCAGGGCGACGCCGCCGATTTCGCGCAGGCGCCGCCCGATCGCCGCGCGAATATCGTCGGGCAGGAACGCGGCGGCCTGAAGGGTCTGGCGTGCGGCCGGCATGATCGCCCTCAGCCAAGCACCGCGACGAGGCGGTGCAGCGCTTCGGCCGTCGCCTCCTTGTCCTGCACCAGGGCGACGCGGATGTAGTCGGCGCCCGGATTGCTGCCGTCGGCCTGATCGCGCGCGATGAAGCGGCCGGGCAGAACCCGCAAGCCCGCCTCGCGCCACAGCCGCAGCGAGGCTTGCTCGCCGCCGCCGACCGCGCCGACGTCAAGCCACAGGAAGAACCCGCCGGGCGGGCGCCGGTAACCGTAGCGATCGCCGATGATCTGGTCGGCGAGGTCGAACTTCGCCGCGTAGAGCCGCCGGTTCTCCTCGACGTGCGTCTCGTCCGCATAGGCAACGACCGCGACGGCCTGGGCGGGCTCCGGCACCTGGGCGGACGAGACGTTGCGCAGGTCGAGGAACTTGCCGATGAAGCGCCGGTCGCCGGCCGCGAAGCCGACCCGCAATCCCGGCAGGCTCGAGCGCTTGGAGAGCGAGTGGAACACCACCGCATTGGCGAAGTCGGGGCACGCGGCTTCGAGCATCCCGGGCGGCGCGTGCTCGCTATAGATCTCCGAATAGCATTCGTCGGTGAACACCAAGAAACCGTGGCGGCGCGCAAGACCCGCGAGGCGCGACAGGTAGGCTTGGTTCGCGACGGCGCCCTGCGGATTGGCCGGGGACGCAAGATAGAACGCGACCGCGCGGCTCAGCAGCGCGTCATCGAGCAGGTCGAGATCCGGCAGGAACGCATGGGCGGCGGTGGCCGCGAGGTAGACGGGCTCGCATTCGGCGGCGAGCGCCGCGGCCGAATAGACGGCATAGAACGGATTGGGAATGAGGATCGCGGGCGTGCCGGCGCGCGGTCCGACCCAGCGCTTCGCCGCGATGGCGGCGAGAAACAGGCCTTCGCGGGTGCCGCTGAGCACGATGATCTCGTTCTCCGGATCGACCGGCCGCTTGAGCCGGTAGCGCCGGCCGAGCCAGCCGGCCGCGGCGCGGCGGAAGGACTCGGTGCCCTTGCCGGCCGGGTAGCGGCCGAACTCGGCGAGATGCGCCGCAAGGGTCGGCCCGACGAACGAGGGAATCGGATGCTGCGGCTCGCCCACCGACAGATTGATGGCGGGCTTGCCGGGGTTGATGTCGGCGAGCAGCTCCGCCAGCCGAACGAACGGCGAGCGCGCGTCGGCAACCCGGGCGCTCGGAGCAGAGTCGCGGTCGGCATTGATCATGGACATGGACACGACGACAGGCGATCCCCGCCGCATGCAGTCACCATAGAAGCGGCAAGGTTAAGACGCGATTAACCATCGTCGCGCCGCGGCTCGCCGGCAAGCTTCAGGATTCCTTGTTTGGTCGCATTTTCTGCGGAAAATCGGTCCCCACCCCGGATCAAGTCCGGGGCAGGCCTTTTTCGGAAAATGCTCCGAAAAAGCGAGAGGCCCCGGTGGAACCGAGGCCTCTCAACGAAAGGGGCGGTGCCGGGTCTCCGCCCCCGCCGTGTCGCGTCAGATCGTCACTGGACGGCCTCGCCGTGCAGGGTGAGGTCGAGGCCTTCGCGCTCCACCTCTTCGGGCACGCGCAGCCCGATCGCCATGTCGACCACCTTGAGGATGATCAGCGAGACGATGGCGTCATACACCAGCACGATGACGATGCCCTTGATCTGGTTGAGCACCTGTCCGGGGTTGCCCTCGAGCAGGCCGGCGGTGCCGCCGTATTGCTCGATCGCGAACACGCCGGTCAGCAGCGCGCCGACGATGCCGCCGACCGCGTGGACGCCGAAGGCGTCGAGCGCGTCGTCGTAGCCGAACATGTGCTTGAGGCCGGTGCAGCCCCAGTAGCAGATGACGCCGGCGGCGACGCCGATGACGAGCGAGCCGACCGGGCCGACGAAGCCCGAGGCCGGCGTGATGGCGACGAGACCGGCAACCGCGCCGGTGCAGATGCCGATGACCGTCGGCTTGCCGCGCATCGCCCACTCAACAAACATCCAGGACAGCGCCGCGGTGGCGGTGGCGACTTGCGTCACCGTCATGGCCATGCCGGCCTGCAAGCCCGCCGTGACGGCCGAGCCGGCGTTGAAGCCGAACCAGCCGACCCACAGCAACGAGGCGCCGATGAAGGTCAGCACCATGTTGTGGGACGGGCCGCTGTCCTTGCGCTTGCCGAGCACGAGGCACGCCATCAGGCCGGCCACGCCGGAATTGATGTGCACGACCGTGCCGCCGGCGAAGTCGAGGACCTTGACCCAGGCGTCGTTGTTGCCGGAGGACAGGAAGCCGTCCGAGCCCCAGACCCAATGGGCGATCGGCGCATAGACCAGCGTCGCCCACAGGCCGATGAACCACAGCATCGCCGAGAATTTCATCCGCTCGGCGAATGCGCCGGCGATCAGCGCCGGCGTGATGATCGCGAACGTCAGCTGGAAGCACACGTAGACGACTTCCGGGATGGTCGGCGCCAGCGGATTGGGATTGCCGATGCCCTTCGCGATGTCGCTCACGATTCCTTGCAGGAACGCCCGGTCGAGGCCGCCGATGAACGGCGATCCGGAACGGAACGCGAGGCTGTAGTTGAGGATCATCCACAGCACGGTGACGAGGCAGGTGACGGCGAAGCTCGTCATCACCGTGTCGCCCACGTTCTTCTTGCGCACCATGCCGCCGTAGAACAGGCCGAGGCCGGGGATGGTCATCATCAGCACGAGCGCCACCGAGGTGAGCATCCAGGCGGTGTCGCCGGAGTTCGGCGTGCAATTCTCCTGGACCTTGGCGTCGCAGGCGGGCGGAGTTGCTGCGGCTTCTGCCGGCGCCGCGGCCGCTGGCGCTGCCGGAGCCTGAGCGAACGATGCATCCATCGTCAGGATGCTGATGAACGCGGCGAGGATCAGTCCCAAGGCGAGAGCCACGAGCCCCGCACGGGAATGTTTCTTGAACGTCATGGTTTAGCTCCTGTCCGTAGACGGTGTGAGTGCGGGTTCAGAGCGCTGCGTCGTCGGTTTCGCCGGTGCGGATGCGCACCGCGTGGTCGAGGCCGAAAACGAAGATCTTGCCGTCGCCGATCTGCCCGGTCTTGGCGGCGCCGGTGATGGCGTCGATGACCTTGTCGACCTGATCGGCGGTCACCGCGACCTCGATCTTGAGCTTGGGCAGGAAGCTCACCGCGTATTCGGTGCCGCGGTAGATTTCAGTGTGGCCCTTCTGGCGCCCATAGCCCTTGACTTCGGTGACGGTCAGCCCGTGCACACCCATCGCGGTCAGAGCGTCGCGGACCTCGTCGAGCTTGAAAGGCTTGATGATGGCCATGACGATTTTCATGGGTTCGACCCCCGATTGAGCCCGTTCGTGGTTGACGCCGACGGGCGGTCACATGCGCGCTGACGCGGGAGCTCGCCTTCCGCGAGCGCGCGGAAATTCCCTGACTCAAGATGCGTGCCAGAGCGCGGCGGAAGGTATTAACGTCTTGATAAGTATTGCGACTTCGCCGCCCCGGAGGGGGTCGTCGTGATCGGGGTCGAGGCCGTCGCCCAAAGACGCGCCAAGCTTGCACAACAATTAATCAGGCGCGCTCGGAGCGGCTCTCATATCAGGCGCCATGCCCGGCCTCGTGCCGGGCACCCCCGTGCTGAAAAGGCAAACAAGTCAAAGACGTGCTCCCGGGCTCTTTGACCCGGGGGCGTGGATGGCCGGGACCGCCCCGGCCATGGAAGAGTCACCACCAAGGACCGCTGGTCTCACAGCGCGTTGGCGTCGGTTTCGCCGGTGCGGATGCGCACCACATGACCGATGTCGAGCACGAAGATCTTGCCGTCGCCGATCTGGCCGGTCTTGGCGGTGACCATGATGGTCTCCACCACCTTGTCGGCGCGATCGGCCGGCACTGCCACCTCGATCTTGAGCTTGGGCAGGAAGTTCACCGCGTATTCGGCGCCGCGGTAGATTTCCGTGTGGCCGCGCTGGCGCCCGTAGCCCTTCACCTCGCTCACCGTGAGGCCCGCGACCCCGAGATTGCCGAGCGCTTCGCGCACCTCGTCGAGCTTGAACGGCTTGATGATGGCGATGATGAGCTTCATGACCTCGGCTCCTCTCGAGCATTTTCCGGAAAAGTGGGCACCGGTTTTCCGCAGAAAATGCGATCAATCGAGAAATCTGGAGCGCTTGCCGATCGATCGGATCGGCAAGCGCTCCAGGGCGCGTGCGAACGGGGACTCAGCCACTCGTTTTGCGCTCGCGCAAGAGCCCTTCCTGCGCCACCGAGGCCACCAGCGTGCCGTCGCGGGCGAAGATGAGGCCGCGCGCATACCCGCGCGCGCCCGACAGGTTGGGACTGTCCTGGGCGTAGAGCAGCCAATCGTCGGCCCGGAACGGACGGTGGAACCACAGCGCATGGTCGAGGCTCGCGGCCATGATCCGCTTGTCGAACACGGAGCGGCCGTGCGGGACCAGGGCGGCATCCAGCAGGGTCAGGTCGGACGCGTAGGCGAGCACGCATTGATGGATGGCCGGATCGTCCGGCAGGGTTCCGGTGGCGCGAATCCAGATGTGGAAACGGGCCTCCTCCATCTTCTGGCCGAGATAGCGGCCGAACTCGACCGGGCGCAGCTCGATCGGCCGTTCGTGCTCGTAGTAGCGCCGCACCGGATCCGGCATCGAGGCCAAGACGCTGTTCTTCAGATCGGTCTCGCTCGGCAGCGCGTCCGGCGCCGGAACATCGGGCATCCTGGCCTGATGGGAGAGGCCGGACTCGTCGGCGTGGAACGACGCCGACATGGAGAAGATCGCCTGCCCGTGCTGGATCGCGCGCACGCGGCGCGTGGTAAAACTCTTGCCGTCGCGGATGCGGTCGACGTCGTAGATGATCGGCACCGCCGGGTCGCCGGGCAGCAGGAAATAGGCGTGCAGCGAATGCGGCGGACGGCCTTCGACCGTGCGGCAGGCGGCGACCAGCGCCTGGCCGATCACTTGGCCGCCGAACACGCGCTGCCAGCCGACCTGCGGGCTGCGACCGCGGAAGAGGTTCACTTCCAGCGGCTCGAGGTCGAGAATGGCCAGGACTTCGCTGATCGCGGACGACATGAGTTTAGCTCCGTTATGGCGTCGGGCTTGTAGCGCAGCGGTGCGCGCGAGATAAGTCCGCGGGAGTAAGGAACCGACGATGCAACAGCACGCGGGCGAGCGAGCCGACATCGTGATCGCCGGCGGCGGCTTTGCCGGGCTCGCGCTGGCGATTGCATTGCGCCAGGGGCTCGGCCCGGACTTTACGGTCGTGGTGGCCGATCCGGCGCTCGCCGGCAGCCCCGTGGATGCCCGTGCCTCGGCCATCGCGGCGGGCGCACGGCGGCTGTTCGAGACCATCGGGGTGTGGGGCGCGGTCGCCGCCGAGGCGCAGCCGATCCTCGACATGGTGGTGACCGACAGCCGGCTGGGCGACGCGGTGAAGCCGGTCTTTCTCACCTTCGCGGGGGAGGTCGAGCCGGACGAGCCGTTCGCCCACATGGTGGAGAACCGGCCGCTGGTCGAGGCGCTGGTCGGCAAGGCCCGCGAGGAGGGCGTCGTTTTGCGGCCGTGCGCGGTCGCGGCCTTCGAGGTGGCGGGCGAGCGGGTCGTGGTCCGGCTCGCGGACGGCGCAACGACAACGGCCGCCCTGCTGATCGCGGCCGACGGCGCGCGCTCGCGGCTGCGCGAGCTGGCCGGCATCGCGACGTTCGGCTGGTCCTACGGGCAGTCGGGCATCGTCACCACGGTCGCCCACGAGCGCGACCATGACGGCCGCGCCGAGGAGCATTTCCTCCCCGCCGG
>DASPZC010000012.1:0-7919 GCA_035636455.1 Xanthobacteraceae bacterium | reverse complement strand
CGACTGCGATCATCACGACGAAATCGCCCTACATGGTGCGCACGTCGCTCACGATCCCGCAAAACGTCGAGGCACTCGGAGCCTGGGCGCACCGGAGCGGCATCAAGAAAGCCTACACCATGGTTTCCGACTACGGGCCGGGACACGACGCGGAAATGTCGTTCCAGCGCGCCTTCAAGGAAGGGGGCGGCGAGATCGTCGGATCCGTTCGCTTCCCGGTGAACATCCCGGACTTCGCGCCCTATCTGCAGCGCGCCAAGGACGCCAACCCGGAAGCGATCTTCGTGTTCGTGCCCGGCGGAACGCAACCCGGCCTGTTCGGCAAAGCGTTGAAGGATGTCGGCATCGATCCGCAGAAGATCAAGGTGCTCGGCCAGGGCGAGATCACCGACGACAACGCGCTCGCCAGCATGCGCGAGGCCGCGCTCGGCATCATCACGTCCTTTCACTACGACCCGAACCACGATTCGAAGATGAACAAGGAGTTCGTGAAGGACTATCGCGACGCGTACGGGCGCAACCCGGATTTCTTCACGGTGGGCGGCTATGACGGCATGCACCTCATCTACGAGGCGTTGAAGAAGACCGGCGGCAAGGCCGACGCGGATTCGCTGCTCGCGGCCGCCAAGGGCATGAAATGGGAAAGCCCGCGCGGGCCGATCTCGATCGACCCGGAGACGCGCGACGTCATCCAGACGATCTACATCCGGCGGGTCGAGAAGGTCGGCGGCGAGCTGCGCAACGTCGAGTTCGAGAAGATCGAGAACGTCAAGGACCCGGTGAAGGCGCGGATGAAGAATTGAGCCTTGTCCCTCCCCTGCAAGGGGAGGGTGGCCGCGCGCGCAGCGCGCGGTCGGGTGGGGGTGCCCTGTGCGAACCTCAGAGGTTTGCGCTATTGGCCCCCACCCTTACCCTCCCCCGCAAGCGGGGGAGGGATTGTGCCTCACGTCTTGTAGTCGGGTTCCTTGCGGTCGAGGATGCGCTTAAGCGCCTCGAAGTGCCAGATCGCGGGCTTCTTGCCGCCATAGGTGCGCGGGCTCTTGAACTCGGCGAGGGTCTGGTCGATCACCGTCTGCGGCAGGACCTTGAGCGGACGATGCGTCCACATGGCGTAGAGCTGCACCTGCGCCACGCGCTCGAGGTAGTAGAGGCGATCATAGGCCTCGGCGACGGTGCGGCCGATCGTCAACGCGCCGTGGTTGGCCATCATCAGCACGCTCTTGTCGCCGATCGACTTCGCCAGCCGCTCGCCTTCGGCGGGATCGAAGGCGGGGCCGTCATAGCAATCGTCATAGGCGGTGTGGATCGCCGTGCCGAGCTCGGTCTGCCCGATCGGCAGGATGCGCGGATCCTCCAGCCGGGCGAGCGCGCTGGCGAACGGCATGTGCGTGTGAAACACGGCGCCGGCGTCCGCCAGCAGCCGGTGCAGCGGCGCATGGATGCAGTAGCACGACTGCTCGATCTCGCCCTGCCCGGCGAGCCGCGTACCGTCGTAGCCCACTTCCATGAAGCCGCTCGCCGTCACCTCCGACCAGTGCAGGCCGAACGGGATCTGATAGTACCGGTCGCTGGTGCCGGGCACGCGCAACGTCAGGTGATTGAAGATCCCCTCGTTGAACCCGTGCATCACCGCGAGCCGATGGGCGGCGGCGAGATCGACCCGCGCCTGCCACTGCGCCACGCCGACGTCGACGCCCGTCTCGATCGATTCCAAAAGCATGGCCGCCTCCTGGTGCGCCTCTTCCCGGCACAGAATCCGTCAGCCGGGCGCCTACGTCAATGACCCGTCACGCAGCTCTAACGCGCGCGCAGCTCATAGATGATCAGGGACTCGATATAGAGCGAGTGCTGGTGGACCACATGGGCGCGAAAACCCGCCCGCTCCATCAGCGCGCCGAGCAGAGCGCGGTCCGAATCCGAGGAGACCATGACGTACATCCGCCCGCCCGGCTTGAGGCGCGCGCGCGCCTGCTCGAATAGGGCGGCGATGTCGCGATAATGCGGGCCGGCGTGCCAGCCGCGGTCGGCGAGGTCGCGCGGCTCGCCCGCGTGCTTGGGCGGGCTCGACAGGATCACGTCGAACAGGGGGCCGGGCGGCAGCGCGGAGAGCAGGTTCGCGCACAAGGCCGTGACGCGGTCGCCAAAGCCGTTGGCGCGCGCGTTCGCGGCGGCGGTCAGCGCGGCGTTCGGATTGATGTCGGCTGCCGTGACGCTTTCGGCGCCGGCGCGCGCCGCCGCGAGCGCCAGGATGCCCGAGCCGGTTCCGACATCGGCCACTCGCTTGCCGCGCAGGTCGAGGCGACCGATGAACTCGGCGAAGCACTCGCTGCTGATGAAATAGCGCGGGTGAAATACCGTCGGGCGCACTTCGAGGCGGAACCCGGCCGCCCGCGTAACCCGGGTGCTCCGCCGTGAAAGGACCAGGTGGTAGGAAAAGAAATGAATGGTGGCGCGCAGCAGGCGCCGCAGCGGGCCGTGCAGCGTGGCGCGACGGCCGAGGTCGCGCACCAGGCCGGCGGGCCGGACGAGTTTGATCGCGTGGTTCGCGCGCGGGATGTCGTGCATGATTGGTCGTGCCCCCTTGGCGCCGTCCAGGGGCATGTCCCGTTCCTGCGGAGTCGGGACATGCCCTAGAAGTTATTGAGTGGCGCATGTTCTTATTCGGCGAACCGGTATCCACTTCGCCGGAACATGCGCCAGGTGCGGTCCGGTCGCCAAACCTATAGAACATGGATAGCCTGGGATTAGAACCCCCGTGGCCTGCCCCCAACCCAGGATGATGGATCATGACCGCTTCGGGCTTCGCGTGCAGCGACCGTTTCGTCAAGGCGCTCCCGCCGCCGGCCCCGCGCTGGAGCGGCTTTGCGCGCTACAATTTCATCGGCGGCCACAACGATCCGACGCGCATCCCGGCGGCCGCGCTCGCCGAGGCGGCGCAAACGGTGCTGCGGCGAAACGGCGCAAACCTCGCGCTCTACAATTCCGACGGGCCGCAGGGCTTTCGCGGGTTGCGGGCGTTCGTGGTCGACAAGGTCGCGGGACGGCCCGGCATCGCCTGCTCGGTCGACGATGTCCTGATCACCTCCGGCTCCGGGCAGGGGCTCGATCTCGTCAACCGCCTCCTGGTCGAGCGCGGCGACACGGTGCTGCTGGAAGAATTCTCCTACCAGGGCGCGATTTCGAAGCTGCGCCGCCTCGGGGCGAACGTCGTCCCGGCCCCGCTCGATGACGACGGCCTGCGCACCGACGCGCTCGGGCGCATCCTCGACGACCTCGCGCACAAGGGCATCGTGCCGAAATACATCTATACGATCCCCACCATCCAGAACCCGACCGGCTCGATCCTCACCCGCGAGCGCCGCCAGGAGCTGATCGCGCTGTCGCGAAAGCACGGCGTGCCGATCTTCGAGGACGAATGCTACGCGGATCTGCTGTGGAACGCGGACGCGCCGCCGTCGCTCTACGCCATGGACCCGCGGCAGGTGATCCATATCGGCTCGTTCTCGAAGACGTTGGCGCCGGCGCTGCGGCTCGGCTATGTCGTCGCCCACTGGGACGTCATGAGCCGGCTCGTCGCCTGCAAGCGCGAGAGCGACAGCGGAACCGGCGCGCTCGAGCAGATGGTCGTCGCCGAGTATTTTTCCAAGGAATTTGGCAAGCACGTCGGCGAGCTGACGAAAGTGCTCGGCGACAAGCTCGACACCATGGTCGATGCGCTCGCGAAGGAGTTCGGCACCGCGGTCGAGGCCTGGCGGCCGAAGGGCGGCATCTTTTTGTGGATCAAGCTGCCCGACGCGATCGATGTGCGAAAGCTGATCGAGCCCGCCGCGGCCGCCGGCATCGCCTTCAACCCGGGCCCGGACTGGGCATGCGAGCCGGCCGCCGCCACGTCGCACATGCGCCTGTGCTTCGCGCTGCCCTCCAAGGACGACATCCGCAGCGGCGTCGCGGCGCTGGCGCGGGTCTGTTTCGAGGAGACCGGCATGCCGGCGCAGAGCGCGAACATCCGGCGCGCCGCCCGGGCGCCGTAGGATGGGTTGAGCGCCGCGAAACCCATCGAACCGTGCGTCACCTGCAGGGCGAGCCGATGGAGAAAACCCTCGCCTGGGCGGAAGGCGAGGTCGAAGGTTTCTTGCGCACGTGAGCCATACGCGCACATGAGCAAAGTGCGTAGGGCGCAATAGCGAAGCATATTGCGCCAACTTCGCCTTTCTCGCCTTCAGCGACACGGCTTGTTAAGCTTCGTCGGGAGAGTGGCGGAGCGTGTCGACTATTTGCCATAACCATGGGCTCGGACGGGGAGGCGCAATATGCTTCGCTATTGCGCCCTACAAGCATTGAGGGGCCGCCAAAATGAATTGGCACAAGGAGCTCGAGGAGCTGCGCCTGCGCGAGCGCCTGGCGCATGCCATGGGCGGCCCGGAAAAGGTCAAGCGCCAGCACGACGGCGGCCGCCTCACCGTGCGCGAGCGCATCGACCGGCTGGCGGACGCCGGCAGCTTCCACGAGGTCGGCGCGATTGCCGGCCGCGCGAGCTACGACGAGCATAACGAGCTGAAGGATTTCACCGCGTCCAATTGCGTGTTCGGCCGCGCCAGCGTCGACGGCCGGCCGGTGGTGGTGGTGGGCGATGATTTCACCGTGCGCGGGGGCTCGGCGGACGCCACCATCCGCGAGAAGCCGCTGATGGCCGAGATGATGGCCGCCGAGTTCCGCCTGCCGATCATCCGCATCATCGAGGGTTCGGGCGGCGGCGGATCGGTGAAGACCATCGAGACCACCGGCCGCGCCAATCTGCCGGGCGGGGTCGGCACCGCGATGGGCTTCCACTACACCACGGCAAACCTGGCGGTGGTGCCGGTCGTGGCGCTCGGCCTCGGCTCGGTTGCCGGCCTCGGCGCTGCGCGGCTTGCAGCCAGCCACTATTCGGTGATGACGAAGTCCTCGGCCATGTTCGTGGCGGGCCCGCCGGTGGTGGCGCGGCTCGGACAGGACCTCGGCAAGCAGGAGCTGGGCGGTTGGGAAATCCAGACCCGCTGCGGCGCCGTGGACGAAGCCGTCGACACCGAGGACGAGGCCTTCGCCTGCGCGCGCAAGTTCCTCTCCTATCTGCCGAGCTCGGTGCACGGCGTGCCGCCCAAAATCGCCGGCGAGGACGATCCGGCGCGCCGCGAGGAAAGCCTGATGGCGGCGATCCCGAAGGACCGGCGCAAGGTCTACAAGATGCGGCCGATCATCGAGGCCGTGGTCGACCGCGGCAGCTTCTTCGAGATGGGCAGAATGTTCGGGCGGCCCATCATCACCGGTCTGGCGCGGCTCGAAGGGCGCTCCGTCGCCGTGATGGCGAGCGACCCCTATTTCTACGCCGGCTCATGGACGGCGGAGGCGTGCCAGAAGGTGGTGCGGTTCGTCGACCTCGCCCAGACCTTCCATCTGCCGGTGGTCTATCTGCTCGACTGCCCGGGATTTCTGATCGGGCTCGAGGCCGAGCGCGCGGCGACCATCCGGCACGGCGTGCGCGCCATGGCGGCGATCAACCAGACGACCGTGCCGTGGTGCACGATCATCGTGCGCAATTCGTTTGGCGTCGCCGGAGCCGCGCACCAGCCGGCCGGGCGGCTGGCGCTGCGTTACGCCTGGCTGTCGGGCTATTGGGGATCGCTGCCGCTCGAGGGCGGCATCGAGGCGGCCTATCGGGCCGACATCGACGCGGCGCCCGACCCGGCGGCAAAACTGCGCGAGATCGAGGAGGGCCTGAACAAGCTGCGCTCGCCGTTCCGCACCGCCGAGGCGTTCTGGGTCGAGGAGATCATCGACCCGCGCGACACGCGGCCCCTGCTGTGCGAGTTCGCGCGGCTGGCCGAGCCGCTGCTCGCTCCCGGACCCTCCGCCTTTGCGATGCGGCCGTGAGGCGTGCATGGCCGAGACGAAGGTTCTTTCCGAATTGAACGCGATGGTGTGGAAGATCGAGGTCGCGGCCGGGCAGCGGGTCAGCGCGGGCGACACGCTGATCGTGCTCGAATCGATGAAGATGGAAATCCCGGTGACGGCGCCGCGCGACGGGCGCGTGGCCGCGATCCTGGTCGCCGAGAAACAGATGGTCGCCGAGGGGGAGGCCCTGGCAGTACTGGGCGCGTGAAGCCGGCGGCCTCAATTACTCGTCAATCGCGGACGAGGCCAGCAGCTCGTCACGCTGCAGGGTTCGCATCACGTCGTCCAGGCCGCGGGCGAACATTTGCAGGTCGAAATTCTGCGGGTCGTCATGGCCGCCGCGGATGTCCGCATCGATCGGGGCGTGGAAGGCGGGGATCATCCAGGTGCCGGCGCGCACGCTGGCGATGACGTAAAGCAGCGCGAGCCGCTCGTATTGGGCGGCCGTGAACCCCGGCGTCGGCGCCTGCGCATCGTTCCGGCGTCCAAATCCCGGGGCGCGGCGGCGCGGCTGGATCAGTTCGACATGCAGGAAAAGCCCCTTGAGCGCGCCGGCGAACGCAGGCGCCCGCTCGAATTTCGTCTCGCGCCAGGGTATCTCGAAGTCGTGGCCGACCATCATCCCGCCGCCGCGGTTGATGACGACGTGCGACTTTGCCCATCCGTCCGCGCACCAGAACAGTCGGAGATTGTTGATCTTCGGAGTGACGTCGATGTCGGCCGGGAAGGCCCTGCTGCCGTAGTTCGGCCCGCTGGTGTCGTGGATGACGAAATAACGTGCCGCCGGCGCGTCCGGGTCGTTGTCGCGGGCACGCGAAACCGGCCGCCACAGGGCGGCGGCGAAGTCGCGCTCCAGATCGAGCTTGCGCAGCAACGCGCCGATCGCCTCGCGCGCCGGCAGGCCGGCCGGCTGGCCGACGCGGCCGGCGAGAGCGGCGGGCAGATCGGCAGGGGCCGGGGCCAGATTGCGCGACCGGTCAAGCGCGCGCAGCAGGCATGCGGCCTGCTGCGGCGGCTTGCCCACGAAACTCAACGTGCCGGGATCAAATGCGCACGGCCCCATGTTCCTGAGGTGGACCACCGGCCGGGGCCGCTTGGGCTTGCAGGTTGGGCCCGCCGAGGCCTCGGCCGCGCCAAAGCCAACAATCGCGAGCGCAACCGCCGCGACGAATGCCGCCGACGGCCGGGATCCCTTGGCAATCGCCGCAGCGCACCGACGCAGCCCGCCGGTGACGCAGACGGCTGCCGCCGCCACGCCCCGAATCATTGCCCCCATGCCCCCGCCATACGGTAGCGTGGCACCGAGTCGGCATAAAGCCGTTTGTTTGGGTCAACGGCACAAAGCACTGCCTGCGTTGCATTTCTGCATCACTTTTGCGTCTTCCGGTCGAGACCGTGATGATGAACTACCGGTCTCGATCGCGAAGGCGGCTTGATTGGACTTCGCGCCGCGTGACGGGCGCGTGGCCGCGGCCTGGTCGCGGAGAAACAAATGGTCGCCGAGGGCGAGGCTCTGGCCGTGCTGGGCGCGTGATCGCTCAGGCTTGGAGCGCCGAGGTCTCCGCCCGACGCATGAGCGCGATGGCGGCGATCCCGAGCGGGAGATAACAGGCGGCGCCGAGCCAGATGCAGACGTTGATCGAGAACGTGATGCTCACGGCGACCGCCGCGCCGGCTGCCAGCACGCCGGCGGCTCCGTTGATCGCCCAGAACCACGGCGTCGGCCGCGCATCCACGGCGTTCACCAGCCGCATGCCGGTCGGGAAGGCAAAGCCCATCAGCAATCCGGCGGGCGCGATCGTGACGAGCGCCGCCGCCGCGCGCACGACGATCGACGAGGCTTCGAAGCCGTCCACCAGCAGCGGCAGCCACAACGGCAGCACGGCGAGGTAGAGGGCGGTCAGGACGGACCAAGCCAGCGCCCGCGGCGCGGTGCCGAGCGGCAGGCGGTCGCTCAGGAAGCTGCCGATGCCGGTCGCCACGATCAT
>DASPZC010000011.1:0-8739 GCA_035636455.1 Xanthobacteraceae bacterium | reverse complement strand
CCCGCCGCGGGGCCTGCTGCCGGAGGAACGCATGCACCGGGTGCTGACGGCCCGCACGGCCGAGCGCAGCCCGGCACGTTGAACCCTGAATTTTTTCGTCCTGTGTGAATTGTTTCACCTGCTCGGCACCCGGGGCGCGCTATGGCTGGCGTGGGCGTTCAGGCGCCCTGCCGCCTGCGCGACCACCGCACGGAAGGTACGAGGAGGACAGGACATGACGGCCTCCCCACGATACGCATCTTCCTTCACTGCGATCGCGATCGGCATTGTCGCGGCTATTGGGGCGGCGGCGGCAAGCCCGAGCTGGGCGGCAACCAGTTCGGGCAGCGCGGCCGAGACCGGCCGGCAAAGCGAGCTGGTGAACCGGCCCGGCTGCTGGACCGAGAGCGGCTACGACGGCCGCTATCCGTGCGAGCTCGTCGGCGGACGGTAGACTCTTGTTTGGTCGCATTTTCTGCGGAAAACCGGTACCCACTTTTCCGGAAAATGCTCCGATCGCACGCAAAGATCGACCGAAGGGTGGGTCCGCACGACCCGCCCTTCGCATTTTCGGAAATTCGTTGGCAAGAGGCTCGCGACAATCTTCGCGCACGGTGAACTGGTTCACAGTCGAATCCGCCGCGATGCGCCATGTTGCCAATCACAGACGGCGGGATCACCCCAGCCGATGCAACGAAACCGGAGACCGACCATGTTCGCCAAGACCACGAAGACCCTCGTCGCCGCGCTCGTTATCGCCGGCACCTCGCTCGCGCTCGTCGCCAATGCGTCGGCGGCTCCCACCAAGGCCCCGTCGCAGGACGAGTTGAACTGGATGTCCCGCGCGTCCGGCCCGGACACCGGCGGCGCTGGCCCCCAGTAAGCCTCGCGTGCGACACCGCGTCGGTGTCGACCAACGGCCGGCCCGCACGGGCCGGCCGTTGCCGTACGGGCCCCGGTGGCGCGTGGCACTGCGTGCCTGATAGAGACCGGCATCGGCTCGATCATGAACGTGCCGATCCTGCTGCGCGGGCGCTGCCTCGGCATCGCTAACCTCTCGCACGATGCCGGGCGCTACGGCGAGGCGGATGTCGCGCCGGCCAGGATGCTCGCCGGACTGCTGGCGCCGGTGTTCGTTTGAGGTAGGCGCGCACCACTTTCGGCTGCCGGTGCGCCCGGTGGGAACCGGAAAACCACAGCCGCGTTGTCGGGCTGGCAAAATGCCGGGCCAACCAATCGTCGATTGGCGCCCGGCCTGGACCACCCGTCGAGACGAAGGGAATGCGGACGACGCAGGAAATGCCGCCGCCGCCGGGAGAAAGCATCCATGAGCAAGCATCGTTTTCCGGTCTTTGTCGAAACCGCGTCCCGTCGCGTCCCCAGCGGGATTTACGCCGCGGTCAACGAGGAACCCGCCTCGGTCACCCTGCGGCTGCGGGAAAAGGGCTGGCAGCCCTATCGCGCACGGCTCGACGAGAACGCCGGCGCGTGGATCGCCTCGGTGATCGACTGGAAGAAAGCCGCCTGAGGCGTCGCCGTCGGCCGATAGTACGATCGTATGGCAGTGATGGGCTCCCGCCGGATTCTCGCGGGGCCCATCGGCATTTGCGCCGGCGGACTTTCTCAAGTTTCCGACAAACGTCCGGTCTTTGTTAACGCAACGCGCCGGGTGAGCGGCGTAGGATGCGGGCGTCCCGCGCGGGGCCGTGCGATGAATCCTCTGCTGTTCGAGTGTCCGACCACCGGCCGCCGGATCGAGGTCGGCATCGCCATCGACTACGCGAGCCTGCGCAACGTTCAGCCGGTGACGATCGGCCTGCTGTGCCCGCTGTGCGACCGCCCGCACGAGTGGAAGCTGCACGAGGGCCTGGTCACGGAGCCCCCCGCGGCGGCGCAGCCGATCCCGGTTCCGATTCCGCTCGCCGCCTGGAGCCCGTGTCGCGATCCCGACGCGCCCGCGTAACCGGCGGCGCGACCAAACAAGCGATCACTCCGCGACGGCGACGTAGATCTGGCCGTCCCGCACCGCGACCTTGACCGGCGTCAGCCGCACGTTGGGGTCGCCCGGGTGGCAGCCGGTCTCCAGGTCGTACTCGAAGCCGTGCCACGGACAGACGATGTGGCGGCGCTGGGAAAACCGCAGGCCCGCGCTCTTCTTGTCGGGCTTCAGCGGCTCCTCCACCTGGTGGAAGATTTTCCCCTGGCAGACCGGACCGCCCGCATGCGGACAGACGTTCTCATAGGCGACGATGCGGTCGCCGAGGCGGAAGATGCCGACCTCGAACTCGTCGACCGAGAACACGCGGTGGTCGCCGTCCTTGAAATCCTTCAGTGCGGCAATCGCCACTTCATTCATGCTCGCCCCCGGTCATCATGGAGTCCGCGGCGCGCGATGGAACCACATCGCCACGTCGAACAGGTTGAGGTCGGCGGCGCGGATCAGCGCGCAGGCCGCGACCACCGTCTCGGTCGCGGTGACGGCGCCGTCCTTGAACGGCGCCAGCTCGCCGCGCTGCTCGGCCTTGGCGGCATAGACCTTCACGGCCGCCGCCAGGGTCTGGCGCAGCAACTCGTCGGGGATCGCGTCCGGCTCGCCGCGCTCGAGCGCCGCGGCGGCGAGCGAGGCGAAGCTCGCGGCACGCCGGCGCGACGCCGGCGCGGCGCGTACGCTCCGCTTCGATTTGCGCCGCGGCGATCTCGCCATGACCTGCCCCGCGAGCGCCGTCAGGCGGGAACCGGCTCGCGCTTCGCCGGCGCCGCCCTGCGCGTAAGCTTGCGGTCGGCGACGGTCAGGCCGAACAGCCGCGCCGCGTTGAGGCCGAGGATGTTGCGCTTGGCCTTCTCGTTGAGGAACGGCAGGCTGGTGATCGTGCTGGGCAAATCGAAGTCCCAGTGCGGCCAGTCGGACGCGAACAGCAGCTGGGTCTCGGCGTTGATCGCCTCGAACGTCGCCTCGGTGAGCTTGATGTTCGAGCGCTCCAGCGGCTGGCTGGTGAAGAACATGTCGCGGATGTACTCGCTCGGCCGCCGGCGCAGCAGCGGCGCCTCGGACGAGCGCATCATGTATTCGGTGTCGAGGCGCTGCATGAGATACGGCACCCAGGCGATGCCGCTCTCGATCCAGATCACCTTGAGCTTGGGGAAGCGCTCGGGCAGGCCGTTGATGATCCAGTTGGTCATGTGCACCAGGTTGAAGTGCACGAACGACAGCGCGTGCATCGAGATGAAGCGGTTGCATTGCTGCATCGACTGGTCGCCCCAGTGGAAGCCGGAGTGGAAGCCGAGCGGCTTGCCGGTCGCCTGGATGGCGGCATAGAGCGGCATGTAGCTGTCGTGGTGCACCGGCCGGAAGCGGGTCGACGTCACCGTGAAGCCGATCACGCCCGGATGATCGGCGAAGCGCTCGACCACCTCGACGCAGGCCTCCGGATGGTTGAACGGCAGATAGAGCAGCGCCTTGATGCGCTCATCCTGCGGCAGGATCTGCTCGGTGAGCCAGCGATTGAACGCGGTGCCGATCGCGACTTCGACGTCCGCCTGCGGATGCATGCCGAGCACCAGCATCGGGGTCGGGAACACCACCATGTAGTCGATGCCGAGGCTCTCCATGGCCCGCTGCACCAGCATCACCTGGCGGTGGGTGGGGCCCTCGGGAACCGCCTCGCCCAGGCGCTGCTGGTGCGGGATGCGCCCGAACACATCCTGGTAGAGCATGCCGGGGACCGCGTTGAGCAGGCCCTGCGGCGAGCCGACCCGGTCCTGGAACGATTTCGCCATCTGCCGGTAGACGTCGTTGTCCATGCGGTCGGTGACCTCCGACCAGAACGCCGTCTCGGTGACGTGGGCGTCGACATCGACGATGAAATAATCGTCCGCCTCGCGGTCGCGCGCGGCGTGGGCGAGGATGTCGCGCGTATCGGTGTGGACGGTGATCTTCGGCAGCTCGGCGATACGCGGCGAGCGCTTGCCGTTGCGCGCGATGGGCTTGGGCATGGATTTCTCCCTGGGCTCGGGCACTCCCGTCACCTCGGGGCGCCGCGGCTCGTTGGCGCCGATTGTCCCACGAAATTCATTCCGGCGTAATCCCCGCGTCCTTGGCGACCCGGCCCCATCGGGCAAGCTCGGCCGCGGCGTGTCGCGCAAGCTCTTCGGGCGAGCCGGTCAGCGCCCGGATGCCGAGAACAGCGAGCTTGTCCTGCACGTCCGCCCGCGCAAGGTGCGTGCCGATGGCGTTGTTGAGCTTGTCGATCGTCGGGCGCGGGGTGCCGGCGCGCGCAACGACCGAGAACCACCCGGTCGCCACGTAGCCGGGCAGCCCCGCCTCGGCGAGGGTCGGGATCTCCGGCGCGTCGGCGAGGCGCGTCGGCGAGGCGACGCCGAACGCCTTCACCTTCTTCTCGCGGATCATCTGCAGCGCCGGCGTGAGGTCGCACATCATCAAGGGCACGGCGCCCGCCACCACGTCGGTGAGCGCCGCCGGGCTGCCGCGATAAGGCACGTGCCGCACACTCAGCCCGGTCATGCTCAGGAACATTTCCATGAACAGATGATGCGGCGTGCCGATGCCGGCCGACGCATAGGCGAGCTCGCCGGGCTTTTCGCGCACGCGCGCGATCAGCTCGGCAAGCGTCTCGGCCGGAACGGACGGATGCGACACGAGGACGAAATCGGCTTCGCCGACGAGGCCGATCGGGGCGAAATCCTTCACCGGATCGTACGGGATCGACTTGTAGACGTGCGGGGCGATGGCGAGGGTCGCCAGCGTCGCCAGCATCAACGTGTGGCCGTCGGGCGCGGCCTTGGCAACGGCGGCGGCGGCAATGAGCGTGCCGGCGCCCGGCCGGTTCTCCACCACGAACGGGACCTTGAGCTGCTCGCGCAGGCCCTCCGCCAGCACCCGCGCCATCAGGTCGGTCGCGCCGCCCGCCGGAAAGGGGACGACGACCGTGACGCTGCGCTGCGGATAGTCGTCCGCCGTCGGCGCACCGCTTGCGCCGAGGATGGCGGCACCGAAGGCGCACAGGACGAGGATGGGAAGGCGGATCATTTAATCCGGATCCTCATGGTGAGCGTCGCGCAGCGACGCGTCTCGAACCATAGCAACAGACCCGTTTGCTTCCATCCTTCGAGACGGCCCGCTGCGCGGGCCTCCTCAGGCTGAGGTCGCAGTTTGTTCGCTACTCGGTATTCGCCCATCACAAATCGCCGCTCAGGGCTTGTGCGGTGTCCTTGCCGGGCACCACGGGGATGATCTCGAACTCCATCAGATCGGACCACGCAGCGACCCAGCGTTGGAGCAAGCTCGCGTCGTCGGCTTCCATCAGCTGAAAGCAGCGTCCGAGGTCGGCCGCGACCCAGCTGCTCACGAACGTCACGCCATCCGGCATCATGCGGCCGCGGTCGCGCAGGCGGCGGTAGATCGCCTTGGCGTCCTGGTTGCGGAAGGTCTCGACGACCATGAACTGCATCCGGTGGTCTCCTTCGATCCCGCGCTACCAGACTCTTGTTTGAGCATGACCTTTTCGGAAAACCGCTACCCACTTTTCCGGGTCATGCTCGGAGCCGTGGCACCAGCCGGACGGCGTTGCCGCTCTCGATCGCGGCGAGATCGCTGTCGGAGAAGCCGAGCTGGCGCAGATCCGCCGCCTGTTTCAGCGGGAAATAGGGATAGTCGCTGCCGAAGGTGATTTGCGAGGATGGCACCAGCTTGGTCAGCGCCGCCATGGCGGGCGCGCTGGTCGCATTCGCGGTGTCGTAGTGGAGCTTGCGGAACTCGGCCTCGATCCCGTCCGGCGCGAACTCGGCCCGGTTCGGCCGGGCGCCGTAGAAGGCGTTGATGCGGCCGGCCAGCATCGGCACCGTGCCGCCGGCGTGGGAGAACAGCCATTTGATGTCGCGCCAGCGCGCGAAGCCGCCGCTCAGCAGCAGGCTGGTGACCGTGCGCGTCGTGTCGTGCGGCACTTCGATGACGGCCGGAAACGCCCCGACGCTGAGCGTGCCGCAGCAGGCGGCGACGAGCGGATGCACGTAGACCAAAGCCTTGCGCCGGTTGAGCTCGTCGAATACCGGCTTGTACGCCGCATCGCCGAGCCACTTGTCGCCGTAGTTGGTCTGCAGGCCGACCCCGTCGGCATGAAGCGTATCGAAGACGTATTCGATCTCCTTGAGGGTGGCGTCGATGTCGAGCATCGACAGGGTCGCGAACAGGCCGAAGCGGCCCGGATAGTCGCGCATTATCTCGGCGGCGAAATCGTTGCAGGTGCGCGCCATGCGCCCTGCCCCCTCGGCGCCGGTGTTGAACCACAGGCCGGGGGTGGACGGCAGCGACAGCACGGCGATGCGCACGTTGTTTTTGTCGAGCTCCTCGACCGCCTTCTCGCGCGACCATGCGGCCTGGGTGGGGAAGTGCGGGATCTTGCGCTGATCCTCCCAGTCGAGCCACGCCTTCTGGTAGGCAGGCGCATAGAAGTGGTGATGGGTGTCGATAAGGCGCGCGGTGTCCGCGGCGGCGCCTCCCGGCAACGCCACGGCGGCGCCGAACGCCGCCGCTTCGGCCATGAAGCGGCGCCGCGACACATGCACCGCGCAGCCGCACGCGGCGTGGTGATGGATGATGGCGTCGTCGCGCCCGTCCGTCCGCGAGGTCATGCTGCTCCTCCCTGGGGATCGCGTTGCCTTTGCGGCTAGCTTACGGGCAGCATCGCCCGGGCATCAATGGCCGTGCGCGCGAAAGGCTGCTCTGGAACAAGGTGAGGACAACGGCGTTGGAACCGCTTGAAACGAATCGATGAGTTCGTTGTGATGGGGCCGATGAAGAAGCGCCTCAACGGACACACGTTCGACCTCAAGATCGGGCGATCGCGCACCGGCCTCGGCCTTTATACCCTCGCGCCGATCGACAAGGGCGCGTGCATCGTCGAATACACCGGGCGCCGGATCACGCAGAAGGAGGAGTATACCAGCCGCAGCAAGTATCTGTTCGAGGTCACCCGCAAGAAGACGATCGACGGCCAGAGCCGGTCGAACACCGCCCGCTACATCAACCACTCCTGCTCACCCAATTGCGAGGTCAAGTACCGGAAGGGCCGCGTTTTCATCTTTGCGCGGCGCCGGATCAAGGCGGACGAGGAGCTGTCCTACGATTACGGCAAGGACTATTTCGACGAATGGATCAAGCGGAAGGGCTGCCGCTGCCTCAAGTGCGAGCCGTTCGTGGTGGAGCTGGTGCTGGATTGATCGATACGGACTTTGGTCGCCCCCGATGCGCGGTCTTCATCCCTCCCCTGAAAGGGGAGGGATGACGCCTCATCCGCGGGGCCGCAGCTCGGCGCCGCGGCGCGGGCCCGGTTGCGCGGGGGGTGCTCCGCCGTCCAGGCGGGATTTCTGCTCGCCGTTGAGCGATGCGTAGAACCGGTCGAGCGGCCCGTGCAGGATCAAGACCGCGTAGAGCATCACCCGCAGCCGCTTCTCGGCCGCATTGATGCGGCCCACGGGGGTGAGCGGCATCTCCGCCGGGCAGGACGTCTTGAGCATGTCGGCAACGTGGCCGAACGTGCCGGCGAGAATTTCCGTGCCGGGCCGCTGGTCGGCGCTCGGCTGCACCGTCTGCATCAGCGCTCCGGCTGCCGCCTGCACGCCGCCGCCGCGGTCCTCGGTGCACGCGCGCACCAGGCGCTCGGCATCCGCCGACGGAGCGCCGCCGTTCGATGCGCTCCCGTCGACGACGACCTGGCGGCTTGCCGCATTGAGCCGGGCCTTCTGCTCGTCGCTGAGCGACGCATAGAGGTCGCCCAGCGGCGCGCGAACGATGCGCACGGCATCGCGCAACGCCTCCAGCCGCCGGCGCAGCCCGTCGAGCCGCTCGATCGCCGCGCGCGGCGCTTGCGCGGAGCACGATGCCTTTGTCCGGTCGAACGCCTGATCGAGCGCGGTGCGCAGGTTGCCGAGCAGGCGCCGCTGCTCGTCGGTCGGCTTGAGCGTCTGCTCGACCTTCTCCATCGGCCAGCCGACGATGCCGTCGGGACGCCGCCCCGGGCAGGCCGCGATCGGTTCGGCGCGCACCTGAATGAGCGCGGCCGGGAAGATCGCGTCGCGCAGATCGGTCGCGCCGTGGCGCCAGAACGCGTCGCCGCTGCTGCCCGGCGTGAGGACGTAACCGAACAGGTCGTCATAGGCGGAGGTCCAGGGGCCGTTGCTTGAACCGGCGCCCACGCCCGCGCTCGCAGCCGCAGCCGCCGGCGCGCTCGGCGCCTCGGCCGGCCGCGATCCGACCCGCTCCGGCGCGGCAGGCCGAAGGATCGTCTCCTGTGCGGCAGGCCGAGCAGCGGCCGAGCGGTGCGCGCGGCCAGCGTGGCGATACCGCGACGCGACCCTGTGAGGCATACCGAGGATGCCGGCTACGGCGTCCACCGGTCCGAGGAGCGTCCGGTCGAGACCGTAGCGAAGGCTCCGGGCCTCGCTGCTCGCCGGCAGCGCAACCAGGACGATCGAAACGGCGGCGATGGAAATCAGCACCCGCGGCATGGTCACCTCCGGGGCATCGGCAGGAGCACAAGCAACGCTTGACGCCACCCGAATGTTCCTGGATTCCGGCCGGGTGCGCAAGTTACTCGCCGGTGGTGACGCGGACGAGCGTCCTGACCTATCATCAGGTCCCGCCCGTTCGCATCCATCCAACGCCCCGATCGAGGACAAGACCGTGCAGGACATCGCCTTCTGGCCCGCGAAGCGCCTCGCCGGCCATCTGCGCCGCCGCAAGAT
>DASPZC010000010.1:0-4601 GCA_035636455.1 Xanthobacteraceae bacterium | reverse complement strand
TGGACGACGACGATCGCTGGCGTTTCAAGGCGCATGTGCTGCGGCCGGTCTTCATGGGCGACGAGGTCCCTCTCTCGCTCGCCGTCGACCTCACCCGCTGAAGATCGGCCCGATTGGTGTCGTGGAAATTCAGGCTCTATTGCGTCGCGGGGGCGGCCGATTGCGCCTGTATTTGCGCGCCATCGCTGGCCTGGATCGCCCGATAGGCATCGGCCAATCCCGCGCCTGCATTGTCCCCTGCCGGCAGGCCGAACGCCACCGCGCTTTGCGTCAAAATGTTGCGCACCGCGTGCGCCCGGTTGGTCGCGACCAACGGCGCGCGCGTTCATGGGCCGCCGCGCCCGCGGCACATCGTCCCGGAAGGATGGTGTGCCCGGGGGAAAATCGTTTCAAATGCCGCCGTATTTGCGCACCAGACGTTCACGGCGGTGCGGCATTCTTGGCAAAGTTCCACCGTCCGGGCAGACGAAAGGACGGAACATGTTGGCACGAAGCGCGACCCTGTTTGCGTGGGCGAAGGCCAACCGGACGGCGATCGGCTCGCCGCCGACGCTGTTCCATCAGTTGATCAAGCGCTGGCGCAGCCTCAAGCGCAAGAAAGTCGTCGAACCCGCGGCGGTCGAGGACACGCGGCAAGTTGGGAAATCGCGGAGAAAAATCCGACCCGGGCCACGCGTCCGGGCGGACTATCCCACCGAGCGGCGCTGGTGACGTTCCGATCGATCGAGAAATTCGGCTGCGAGTCGTAAAATCGGCACAAAGCCGGACTATGACTCGCGCGTTGGAGCGGGCATCGCGGGGAAGAAGAAAGAAATGCACATCGGGAGGACATCTTTCATGAGGCCTCGAACGGATTTCCCCGCGGCCGTGATCTCGCCGCGCGTGATGCAGCATTGCGCCCAGTGCGGCGTGCCGCTTGCGGCTCCGGAATGGAGCGAGCAGGTGAGCGAGCGCCGCATGCGGCACCTGTGGTCGTGCGAAACATGCGGTTACGAGTTCGAGACATCGATCTATTTCGCCGTCCGACCGTAGCGGCCGCCGCGCGAATCGAGCGTCTAGCGCATGTTCCGGCGAAGTGGGTACCGGTTCGCCGATAAGAACATGCGCCGCTCAATGATTCTAGAGCATGTCCCGATTCCGAAGGAACGGGACATGCTCTAGCGTGCGGTGCCCGCGCGAATGCTGCGCTGCGCAACACGCGGAGCGCGTTCAAATTTAGTGATCGACCTCGCGGCCTAGTCATTGACCCGCCACAAAAGTCGCGTAGGCTGTGCTCAAGGGGTGATTTGGAGGAAGGGTCTGCTGGCCACGGAGGCTCGCCATGACGCTCCAGGCTATTGCGCCCACGCCGCCGATCCGCCGGCGGTGCGCCGCCATGCCGATGTGCCCCCAGTGCGGCGACACGGTCCTTGCTCCTGAAATCTCCGAGCATCTCAGTCCGCGCCACGTGCGGCACACCTGGTCCTGCGACGCATGCGGCTATGGCTTCGAGACCCTGGTCGACGTCTCCCGCGCGCGGCGCGGGTGAAAGGGTCGTCCGATCGGAGCTCAAGCGCCGTTGCGGTCAAGTCTTGCGTTCAGTGGTCCGTTCGTCGTCTGGGCGCCGGGGCACGATCTGCGGCGCCCGCCTGCATCGCGCTCCCGGTTTTGACCTCGTGAGCCACGTGCTGCCCCGCACTATCGGTCTGCTCGTCGCCGCAGCGGGACTGCTGTCGGCGCCGACCCTTGCCGCCGACCTGGCGCCGTGGCGGCACGGCATTCTCGAGGCCAAGAGCGACGCCGGGTTCGTGACGATGGTGACCCGCGGGTTCGCCGAGCAGCAGGGCCTCAAGCTCGATCTGGTGCAGTTCAAGAGCGAGATCGTCGCCGCCCGCGCCCTGCTGGCCGGCGAGCTCGACAGCTACGACGGAAGCCCGACCGGCGTCCTGATCGCGGCCTCGCGTGGCGCCGACGTGAAGCTCATCGGCTGCTTCTGGCCCGGCGTGCCGCATGCAATCTTCGTGCGCGGCGCAATCCATTCCCCGGGCGACCTCAGGGGCAAGACCATCGCCATCTCGGCGCCGGGGGCGCTGCCCGACCTGTTGGCGCGCGCGTTGCTCCATCAGAACGGAATCGCGCCCACGGAGGTCAAGTTCGCCAATCTCGGCGCCGACGCGGACCGCTTCAAGGCGCTCGCGGCCGGCGTGGTCGAGGCGGCCGAGACCACCACCGAATATACGCCGATCGCGGAAAAGCAGGGGATCACGCTCTTGGTCCATGCCGCCGACGTGCTGCCGCGCTACATGCGCCTGTGCTTCGCCGCCAGCGGCAAGACGCTGTCGACGCGCGCCGACGACACCGTCCGCTTCCTCGCCGCCGAGATGAACGCGCTGCGCCACGCGCTTGCCCACCGCGACGAGACCATTGCGCTCACCCGCGCGACCACCGGCCAGAAGCCGGACGACCCGCGCGCCCCTTACGTGTTCGACGAGACCGCCCGCACGCACGGCCTCGACCCGACCCTCGACCTCCCGCGCGACAAGCTGCAATTCATCCAGGAACTGTCGGTCACGTCCGGCGCGCAGCCGCGTCTCGTCGACCTCGCCCAGGCCGTGGACGCGGGACCGCGGACGAAGGCGCTCAAGCTCGTCGGGCAGTGACCGCTTGGATCACCGGTAGGGCCGGCGTCTGACGCCCTGCGCCCACGCATCGCTGGGATTGACCATGCAGAAGCCGCCGGCGCCGCTGATGGCCGCGAGACATTGATCCCACGTGCGATACGCGCAGCTTTGGAATCCGCTCGTTGGGCCCCCGATATAGGAGCAGAAGGGAGCCGCTTCGGCCTTGCCTGCGGGCATCGCCGTTAAAGCCAGCATCCCGGCGGCGAGGGCGAACAAAAGGTTGCGCATGGCGTCCTCCAATCGATGGGCGTCTTTCTCAGCCGGAATATCGGGTGGCGCGGCGGCCTGATCGAGGCGCCCGCGATCACGAAATCGTTAGAGCATGATCCCGAGAAGTGGATACCGGTTTTCGGAGAAGATCATGCTCCAACAATAAGCTGGAGCGGGATGACGATTCGAAGAAAAAATCATCCCGCTCCAGCGTCACGCCGCCTTCAACCGCCCGCGCACCGCCGGCATGACCTCGGCCGCGAACAGGCGGATGGAGCGCACCGCGTCGGCGAGCCCGATGGTGTTGAAATTCACCTGCATGGAGGCGATCTCGAAGCCGCCGACTTCGTCGTTGAAGGTGAGAATGCGCTGCGCCAGTTCGCCGGGCGCTCCGACCCATGCACAGCCCTTGGCGACCTGCGTGTCGAAGGTTTCCTTGGCGAGGCCGGCGATGATCTTGTCGTAGTTCGGATAATCCTGCGAGTTGAGGCCCTCGGTCCAATCCGAGGCCGCCGCGACGATCGACTTGAGATAGCGGTTGAGCGGCTCGCGCGCGATGCGGATCGCCTCGTCGGCGGTTTCGGCGCAGAACATGTGGAAGGCGAGCATGACGCGGCCGCTGCCCGGGTGCCCGGCGGCGCGCCAGGCGTCGCGATAGAGCCCGACGAGCTCGCGCATCTTGGCGCCGGCAAACGGGATCGCCATGAGGAAATGCCCGGCGGTCCCGGCGCCGACGAAGCTTTCCGGCGTCGAGAGCGCCGCGATCCAGAACGGCGGGTGCGGCCGTTGCGTCGGCCGCGGCAGCGAGGTCACGTTCCGGAAGCGATGAAACCGCCCCTCGGCGGTGACGTTCTCCTCGGCCAGCAGGCGCCGCACCTGCTCCATGCCCTCCTCGAAGCGCGCCCGGCTCTCGTTGACCGAAACGCCGAAGCGGGCGAACTCATGCGGCAGGAAGGCGCGCGCGAACCCGACCTCGAGGCGTCCCTGCGAGATCGCATCGAGCATGCCGATCTCGCCCGCGAGCTTGAGCGGATTGTTGAACACCGGCAGCACCGCCCCGGTGACCAGCCGCGCCTTGGCGCTGCGCATCGCGGCGGCCGACAGAAACACGATCGGATTGGGACTGTAGCCGCCGTAGGGATTGAAGTAGTGCTCGACCGTGCGCACGTGGCTGTAGCCCAGCTCGTCGCACAAGCCGACCAGCGCCAGCGCATCCTGCCAATAGGCCTCGGCCGACTTCTCGGCCGGGCCGATGTCGGGAAAGAACTGGATGCCGAAGTCCATCGCCTGCGGCGGCCCCGCCTCACCAGGCGTGGCGGCGGTGCTTGTACGGCCGCGGCGGCGGCGCCAGCCCCCACAGCGCCGGGTCGTGCGGATTGCGCATGCAGAATCCGCCGAGCCCCCGGATCGTGGCGAGGCACTGCTCCCACGTGTAGTAGCCGCAGTTCTCGTAACCTCCGCTTCTGGCGCCGCCGCTATAGGCGCAGAAGGCGGCCGCCTCCGCTTTGCTTCCGGGCAGCGCGATCAGCACGAGCGCGGTCGCGGCGACCAGCCATTTGCACATGGAATCCTCCAATCCGTCCCGGGCGCTCATCCCAGCGCCTTTTTGACCCGGTCGGGGGTCATCGGCGTCTCGCGCAGGCGCACCCCGGTGAGCTGAGCGACCGCATTGCTGATCGCGGGGGCGATCAGCGGCGTCGCCATCTGGCCGGCGCCGGTCGGATGGTTGTC
>DASPZC010000009.1:0-7292 GCA_035636455.1 Xanthobacteraceae bacterium | reverse complement strand
CGGACGCGCGCGGTCTTGCCCGAGGGCATGACCACGATCTCCTCGCCGACCGCGATGCGGCCGGTCTCGATCCGGCCCGACACGATGCGCCGGTCGTCGAACTTGTAGACCGCCTGCACCGGCAGGCGCAGCGGCAACTCGTCGGCCGGGCGCGGCGGCGCGAACCGGTCGAGCGCCGCGAGCACCGTCGGTCCCGCATGCCAGCCGAGCGACGCCGTGCGCCGGGCGACGCCGTCGCCCTCGCGCGCCGAGACCGGGATCACCGCTTGGGCGATCAGCCCGAGGTTCATCAGGTGGGCGGAGATTTCGTTTTCCAGCGCGCGGAACCGCGCTTCGTCGTAATCGATCCGGTCCATCTTGTTGATCACGACCGCCAGCTGGCGCACGCCGAGCAGATGCAGCAGATAGCAATGCCGCCGCGTCTGGTCGCGGATTCCTTCCGCGGCGTCGATGATCAGCAGCGCGGCGTCCGCCTGCGCCGCGCCGGTGATCATGTTGCGCAGGAAGTCGGCGTGTCCGGGGGCATCGATCAGCACGACGTCGCGCGCCTCGGTGCGAAAACGGATCTGGCTGGTGTCGATGGTGATGCCCTGGTCGCGCTCGGTCTGCAGCGCATCGAGCAGGAACGACCATTCGAACGGCATGCCGCGCCGCGCGCTGACCGCCTGCAGCGTTTCGAGCTTGCCGTCCGGCAGGCTGCCGGTCTCGTGCAGCAGGCGGCCGATCAGGGTCGACTTGCCGTGATCCACGTGCCCGACGATGACGATGCGCACGAGCGGACGCGCTGCGCCAACATCTCCGACCTCATCCCGAGGAGCGCCCGAAGGGCGCGTCTCGAGGGACGAAAGAGGCATGCTTCGAGACGGCCGCTGCGCGGCCTCCTCAGCATGAGGCCGGAGCAAGGCGCCGGGCGAGGTGTCATTCATCACAAATACCCGCCGGCGCGCAGGCGCTCGAACGCGTCCTCCGCCTCATGATCCATGGCGCGCCCCGCCCGCTCGGGCACCTTGGTGGCGGCAAGCTCGGCGATGATCTCGTCGATGCTGCGTGCCTGCGAGGCGACCGGGAACGTGATGTCGGCGTCGCCGAGCGAGCGATAGCGCTTGCTGCCGCGCGCGAGATAAAGCGGGATGATCGGGATGGCTTCGCGGCGCGTGTAGGCCCACACGTCGGCCTCGGTCCAATGCAGGATCGGATGCACGCGCAGGTGCGCGCCGGGCGGCGGCGAGGCGTTGAACTGGTCCCAGAATTCCGGCGGCTGGTCGCGCACGTCCCAGGCGCCTTCGAGGCCGCGCGGCGAAAACACCCGCTCCTTGGCCCGCGTCGGCTCTTCGTCGCGGCGGATTCCCGCGATCAGCCCGTCGAACCCGTATTTGGCGAGCGCGAGCTTGAGGCCCTCGGTCTTGCGCGCGGCGGAACGCGCGGCGGGCGGCAGCGTCGGGTCGACGGCCCCGATCGGCGGGCACGGCTCGACGCGCAGGTCGAGATTCCATTCGCCCGCGTAGCGGTCGCGGAACGCGTACATCTCGGGAAATTTCTTGCCGGTGTCGACGTGCAGCACCGGGAACGGCACGCGCCCGAAGAACGCCTTGCGGGCGAGCCAGATCATCACGTTCGAGTCCTTGCCGAGCGACCACAGCAGCGCCAGCCGCTTCAGGCGCGCGAACGCCTCGCGCAGGATGAAGATGCTTTGCGCCTCGATCTCGTCGAGCCGGTCCATGCGCGCGCCTCCTCCGCCGAGCTCGGAGCCGGGCGCGCGCTCGCGGCCGTCATGGTCCGCCGCGAAAATCCCTGCCTCGTTTTTCGCCCTTTCAGTCATGGAACTTTCCAAGTTTCCTACCGTATTTAGTAGAAAATTTTTCTGTTTGTCCGACCACAAGAAGTCATATATAGAAAATAATTCTCGTCAACCCCGGAGAGCGTTCCGATGCGCTTTCTGCCCGTCTTCCTCGATCTCGCCGCCGGCACCGTGGTGCTGGTGGGCTCGGGCGAGGCCGCCGCCAGCAAGCTGCGGCTCCTGCGGGCGGCAGGCGCGCGGGTGCGCTGGCACGTGCACGATGCGGCGCGCGCGCACGAGGTTGCCGACGACGCCGTCGAGATCATCGCCGATCCGTTGCCCGACCAGATCGACCTCTCCGACGCGATCGCGGTCGTGGCCGCCGCGGGCGCGCCGTGCGACAGCGTTGTCGCCGCGCGCGCCCGCGCGTTGCGCATTCCGGTCAACGTGGTCGACCGGCCGGATCTGTCGAGCTTCATCGTTCCGGCGATCGTCGACCGCGGCGATGTCGTCGTGGCGATCGGCACCGGCGGCCTGGCCCCGGTGCTGGCGCGGCGCCTGCGCGCGCGCATCGAGGCGCTGCTGCCGGCGCGCATCGGCGAGCTGGCCGCACTGATGGGGCGCTATCGCGCGCGGCTCGCCGCAACGCTTGCCGGAAACGCCGCGCGCCGGCGCTTCTGGGAACGGGTCGTCGACGGCCCGATCGGCGCGGCGCTCCTCGCCGGCCGCCCGCTCGCGGCGGAGGCCGCGCTCGTGCGTGCCATCGGCAAGGCCAACGACCAGAGCAAACGCGGAACCGTCGTCCTGATCGATGCGGGCGTGAGCGATCCCGATCTTCTGACGTTGCGCGCGCTTGATGCGCTGCAGGACGCGGACGTGGTGGCCCACGATGAAGGCGTCGCCGCCGCCGTGCTCGACCGCGCGCGCCGCGACGCCGAGCGTGTCGTTGTCCACGTCGGCCGCGACCCGATCGATCCCCGCATCCTCGATGCCGCCGGTGCCGGCCGGCACGTCGTGGTGCTCCAGCGCGGCGAGCCGTCGGCGGCGGCGCTCCATGCGCTGCGCTCTGCCGGCGTCCCGGTGATCGTGGTGCCCGGCGTAGCCGCGCACGTCAGTGTGATCCCGGCGGTTGCGGAGGCCGCATGACCTCGCCGCTGCAGCAGAAGCTGAAGATCGCCGGACCGGTCGTGGTGACGGCGAACCGGCTCGGCGACGGCGCCGTGGTCTATCGCACCGTCGATCAGCAATGGACCGCCGACCTCGATGACGCCGCCGTGGTGAGGACAAGCGAGGCCGCGAGCGCGCTGCTCGCCGGCGCCGCCGCGGATTTCACCAATGCGGTCGATGCCTACGTGGCGCCGGTCGATCTCGCCGGCGGCCGCCCCCAGCCGGCGAACCTGCGCGAGCGCATCCGCCGCGCCGGCCCCACCTTTCAGTTGCCCACCAATATGGTGTGAGCCATGTACGTCCATGACGATTTCGACCGCACCCTGATCGCCGAGCGCGTCGCCGAATTTCGCGATCAGGTGCGCCGCCGCCTCTCCGGCGAGCTGACCGAGGACGAGTTCAAGCCGCTGCGGCTGATGAACGGCGTCTATCTGCAGCTGCACGCCTACATGCTGCGCATCGCCATTCCGTACGGCACGCTCTCCTCCAATCAGATGCGCACGCTCGCCCACGTGGCACGCCGCTACGACCGCGGTTACGGCCACTTCACCACGCGCCAGAACATCCAGTTCAACTGGATCAAGCTCGCTGAATTGCCCGACGCCATGGCGGACCTCGCCGCGTCCGGCCTGCACGGCATGCAGACCAGCGGCAATTGCGTGCGCAACATCACCACCGACCAATGGGCCGCGGTCGCGCCGGACGAGATCGAGGACCCGCGCATCTGGGCCGAGCTGGTGCGGCAGTACACGACGCTGCATCCGGAATTTTCGTTCCTGCCGCGCAAGTTCAAGATCGCCGTCGCGGCGGCCGCCAAGGACCGCGCCGCGCTGCGGGTGCACGACATCGGCCTGCGGCTCCATCGCAACGGAGCGGGCGAGACCGGCTTCGAGGTGATGGTCGGCGGCGGGCTCGGGCGCACGCCCTTCATCGCCAAGACCATCAAGCCGTTCCTGCTCAAGCGCGACGTGCTCAGCTACATCGAGGCGATCCTGCGCGTCTACAATCAGTACGGCCGGCGCGACAACATCTACAAGGCGCGCATCAAGATCCTGGTGCACGAGCTTGGCGCCGAAGCCTTCGCGCGCGAGGTCGAGCAGGAATGGCAGGCGATCAAGGACGGCGCGCTGGCGCTCGATCCGGCGGTGATCGCCGAGATCGCCGCGCGCTTCCGCTACCCGGCCTATGAGCGCCTGGCCGATAATCCGATCGAGCTGAACAAGGCGCGCGCGACCGATCGGCGCTTCGACACCTGGTTCGGCAATTCGGTCGCCCGCCACCGCATGCCGGGCTACGCCATCGTCACGCTCTCGCTCAAGCCCGAGGGCGGTCCGCCCGGCGACGCCACCGCCGAGCAGATGGACGCGATTGCCGATCTCGCCGAGCGCTACAGCGCGGGCGAGATCCGCGTCGGCCACGAGCAGAACCTGGTGCTGCCGCACGTGCGCCAGCGCGATCTTTACGCGCTGTGGCGCGCGCTCGACGCGATCGGCGTCGCCACCCCCAACGTCGGGCTGGTGTCGGACATCATCGCCTGCCCGGGGCTCGACTACTGCAGCCTCGCCAATGCGCGCGCGATCCCGGTGGCGCAGGACCTGACGCGCCGCTTCCGCAATCTCGACGTCGCCCGCGGCCTCGGCCGCCTGCACATCAACATATCCGGCTGCATCAACGCGTGCGGCCATCATCATGTCGGCCACATCGGCATTCTCGGCATCGAGAAGAACGGCGAGGAATTCTACCAGGTGACGATCGGCGGGCGCGCCGACGAGGACGCGGCGCTCGGCACGCTGATCGGTCCGGCGGTGCCGTCGGGCGAGGTCGTCGACGTGGTCGAGGACTTGGTGGCCGCTTATGTCGAGCTGCGCGAGCGGCCCGGCGAGATTTTCCTCGACACCGTCAAGCGTGTCGGCGTCGAGCCGTTCAAGGAGCGCGTCTATGCGGCTCGTTAAGGCCGGACGCATCGTCGAGGACCGGTTCGTCCGCGTGCTCGACGAATCCGCCGTTCCGGACGGCGTGCCGGTGCTGCTGCCGGCCGCGCGCTTCCTGGCGGATGCCGAGGAGCTTGGCCGGCGCGACGCGCCGACCGGCGTGATGTGGCCGAACAACCGCAAGGTCGCGGAGCTCGCCCCGCATCTCGATCGGCTGGCGCTGGTCGCGCTGATGTTCCCGGCGTTCAAGGACGGGCGCGCGTTCAGCCAGGCGCGGCTCATCCGCGAGCGCTACGGCTTTCGCGGCGAGCTGCGCGCCACCGGCCAGGTGCTGCGCGATCAGTTTTTGTTCCTGCTGCGCGCCGGCTTCGACGCTTTCGAGGTGACGAAGGACGCCGACGCGGGGGCGTTCGCCGAGGCCGAGCGGCGCTACAGCGTGTTCTATCAGCCGACCGGCGACGGCCGCGCGACCGCCTTGCGGGCGCGGCTCGCGCGCGTGCGCACATCGGCCGGACAGATGCTCGAGGCGGCCGGGGAATTCCACCGATGATCGAGGCCGCGACGCGGGCGTCGGCGGCCGGGCTCGAGCGCGAGCTTGCCGATGCAACTCCCGCCGCCATCGTTGTGGCCGCGCGCAACGCCGTCGCGACCGGCCGCCTTGCGGTCGTCTCGTCGTTCGGCACCGAAGCGGCGGCGCTGCTGTCGATCGTCGCCGCCGTCGATCGGTCGATCCCGGTGATTTTCCTCGACACCGGATGGCTGTTCGAGGAGACGATCGCCTATCGCGACGAGATTGCGGCGCGGCTCGAGCTGACCGACGTGCGCGCCATCACGCCGGCACCGGCCGCGCTCGCCGAGCGGGACCCGCGGCGCGATCTCTGGTTCGACCATCCCGATGCCTGCTGCGCGTTGCGCAAGGTCGAGCCGCTCGCCCGCGCACTCGCGCCGTTCGACGCCTGGATCAACGGGCGCAAGCGCTATCACGGCGCGGAACGACTCCGCCTGCCCGTCGTTGAGACCGACGGCCGCCGGCTGAAATTCACTCCGCTGGCGCGCGTGTCGGAGGCGGAGATTGCCGACGTATTCCGCTCGTCCGGCCTGCCGCGCCATCCGTTGGCGGCCGCCGGCTATCGCTCGGTGGGCTGCATGCCGTGCACCAGCCGCACCGAGCCCGACGAGGATATTCGCGCCGGCCGCTGGCGCGGGCGCGGCAAGACCGAATGCGGCATCCATTCCGCGCTGCGCACGCCCGCTGCGACACTGAACGATCCTTCGCCGCAATTGCGGTGATCAAGGGCTGGCGGGGACGGCCTGTCCATGGACGTCATGCACGCGATTGATCCGTTGTACTCGGCCTCCGGGTTCGCTGTGGGCGTGCTGGTCGGCATGACCGGCGTGGGCGGCGGATCGCTGATGACGCCGCTGCTGATCCTGCTGTTCGGCATTCATCCCGCCACCGCGGTCGGCACCGATCTGCTCTATGCCGCCGCCACCAAGAGCGGCGGCACGCTCGTGCACGGCGTGAGCCGCACCATCGAGTGGCGCGTGGTCGCGCGGCTCGCCGCCGGCAGCGTGCCGGCGACGGCTCTTACCCTCATTGCGCTCGCCCAGCTCGACATGCGCGACGAGGCCGCCCGTCATCTGATCACGACGGTGTTGGGCCTGGCCTTGTTCGCGACCGCCGCCGCGCTGATCTTCCGCCGGCGGCTGCTCGCGATCTATGCGCGACGCGTCCGTGCGCTCGATCCGCGGCGCACCGCCGTGCTCACGGTCGCGGTGGGCGCCGCCCTCGGCGTCCTGGTGTCGATCTCGTCGGTCGGAGCGGGCGCCATCGGCGTCACCGCACTCCTTCTTCTCTATCCGCAACTGCCGGCCGCCCGCATCGTCGGCTCCGACATCGCCCACGCGGTGCCGCTGACATTGGTGGCCGGGCTCGGCCATTGGATGCTGGGCGGGATCGACTGGCCTCTGCTCGGCGCATTGCTGGTGGGCTCGTTGCCCGGCAGCGTGCTCGGCAGCTACGTGTCGACGCGCGTGCCGGACGCCGTGCTCCGCGTCACGCTCGCGGTGACGCTGTTCGTGGTGGGAAGCCGGTTGCTGTTTTAGCGCCCACGGCATTCTGCCCTGCTGCCTAATTATTGGGCGGCCGTTGCTCCCCGATGTGCACCTGCCGCGGTGGCCGTCCGGCCGGATCGGCGGTGCCGACCTAGTCACTCAATCCCTTCAATGACTTACAGCCGAACCTCGCGCGCGCCGTCAGCGTTGGCACGCGCCTTGCGGACTCTCGTCGAAACACCCCATCCGGACGGTCGGAGGCTGCCATGCGGCGTCGTGAATTTCTCAAATCGGTGACGGCGGTTGCGGCCGGGAGCCTTTTTCCGGCGCCGGCCGTCTGGTCGCCCGCCAAGGCGCAGTCG
>DASPZC010000008.1:0-1984 GCA_035636455.1 Xanthobacteraceae bacterium | reverse complement strand
TGCGCGGCCGGTACGGGGTACCGGCGCCGGCCGGGACGCGGCGATCCGGGCGCTTTCCGTCCGAAGCCTGATTTATCAACAGATAAACCCAGTTGTTTGCCGCCGGCTCCCCCTATATAAGCGCGCCGCGAGGGAGACCTTCCAGCCCATAACGAGTGCGCGGAGCCGCGGTGCATGCCCCGGGAGAAAGAGAAAAACTACCGGCCGTCCGATCGAGAGCCTTTCATGAACGAGCGCCAGCGGGACTATTTCCGCCAGAGGTTGCTCGTCTGGCGCGACGAGATCCTGCGGGAGGCGCGCGAGACGCTCCAGCACCTGCAGGACGAGAACCAGAACCATCCCGATCTCGCCGATCGGGCCTCCTCGGAGACCGACCGGGCGATCGAGCTGCGCGCGCGCGACCGCCAGCGCAAGCTGATCGCCAAGATCGACGCGGCGCTGCAGCGCATCGAGGACGGCACCTACGGCTATTGCGAGGAAACCGGCGAGCCGATCTCGCTGCGCCGTCTCGAAGCCCGCCCGATCGCTACCCTCTCCATCGAGGCGCAGGAGCGCCACGAGCGCCGCGAGCGCGTGTACCGGGACGATTGAGGCGCGGTCAGATGTCTCTTCATCTGACATCTGTCATCTGACATCCGCCCTCTGAAAACGCACGCGGCCTCCGGCGGGGAGCTGCCGGAGGCCGCGTCGTTGCGCCGTTCCCACCCGGGATGCGGAACGGCGGGGAGCTGCCAGTGATCAGTAACCAGTGATCAGTGATCAGATATCAGGCTTGCGCGCGGAATGTCTGATCACTGATCACTGGTTACTGATCACTGTCCTCAGAAGGGCAGCAGCACGTCGAACACCTGCTGGCCGTAGCGCGGTTGCTGCACGTCGGTAATCTGGCCGCGGCCGCCATAGGCGATGCGCGCCTGGGCGATCTTGGTCGAGTCGATGGTGTTGTCGCTCTGGATGTCCTCGGGACGCACGATGCCGGCGACGATCAGCTCGCGCATCTCGTAGTTGACGCGGATTTCCTGCTTGCCCTCGACCACGAGATTGCCGTTAGGCAGCACCTGGGTGACCACGGCGGCGACGTTGGTCTGCAACGCCTCCTGGCGATCGACCGTGCCCTTGCCGTCGTTGCTGTTGGCGCCGTCGGCGGTGAGCAGCCGGCCGGGAATCGCCGTGTTGAGAACCTTCTGCTGGCCGAAGAAATTGGCGATGCCGGAATCGATGCTGCCGGTGCGGCTGACCAGTGTTTCGTTGGCGAATTTCGCCTTGTCGGTGATGTTGACCGAGACGGTGAGGATGTCGCCCACCTGGTGTGCGCGCTGGTCCTTGAAGAACGCGCGCGAGCCGTTCCGCCACAGCGAGTTCGGATTGTACGAGGCGGGCTGCGGGTTGGGCATCGGCATCTGCACCGGCTTGTAGCCCGGCTGCTGGGTCGGATTGTCGATCGAGGAGAGCTTCGGCGACTCGCCGATGTTCTTGATGCGGTCGATGGCGGCGCAGCCCGCGTTGAGCGCCGCAAGCGCGATGAGGCTGACGGTGGACAACAGGCGCGGCAAACGGAACTTGATCGGCATGACGCTCACTCGGTGCCGCGGCGCGGAGCGCCGTCGGGGGTTGCGGATGCGGGTGGAGTTGCGCTGGCGGCGAGGCGCCCGGGAGCGAGGCCGACGGCGACGCGGCCCGGACCGACAACCGTGCCCTGCACGGTGCGTTTCGATTGGGTGTTGAGCACGTTGACGAGGTCGCCTTCGGTGCCCGCTTCGAGCGCCTTGCCGTGCATCGTCAGCACGAGGCCGGGCGCCTGATAAACCAGGGTGACCGGCTCGTTGCGCTGGACGATCTCGGGCTTCATCAGGTCGGCGGCATGCAGCGGCTGCCCCGGGCGCAGCGGGCGCCGCGCGGCGAGCCCGACGGCATTGCCGGCATCGCGCACGGTATCGGCGGCGATCTGCGCCTTGGGCCGGCGTTCCACGACGATGTCGGAGCC
>DASPZC010000007.1:0-4337 GCA_035636455.1 Xanthobacteraceae bacterium | reverse complement strand
ACCGGTCACCGCGATCACCGCTGGCTGACCGTCACGGTCGACGACGAGCCCGAGGCGCTCCTGCGCGATGCGCCGGATGCTGACGTGATCGGAATCCTGCGGGAAGCTCTGGTAGACGTCGATCAGCGCGGCGATGTCCTGGGTCACCGCGGCGGAGAGCCGGCGGGTCACCGTGTTCCAATGCCGCTCCATGAACACGAAGGCCACGACCGATTGCAGGATCACCATCGGGGTGACGATGATTATCAGCGAACGGGCATAGAGGCCCGTCGGCATCATGCTTTTGATCCAGCGGCCCCACCAATCCCAGGCGGCGGAGATGCGGCCGGCGGCCGAGCGCAGGGTCGAGAGTCCGAGGTCGAGGGTGGTCATGGCGAGACCACCAGCCGGTAGCCCAGCCCGCGCACCGTCTGCACGATCAGCGGATGGGCGGGATCGCGCTCGATCTTGCGCCGCAGCCGGTTGACCTGGACGTCGACCGCGCGCTCGTTGGCGGCGCCGCCGCTGCCGGCAAGCGCGAGGCGCGGAACGGTCTCGCCCGGACAGGCGGAGAGCACGCGCAACATCTCGCGCTCGCGATCGGTGAGGTGGACGACTTCCTCGCCGCGGCGCAGCTCGCCGCGCCCGAGGTGGAAGATGAACTCCCCGAACTTGAGCGACTCGACTTGCGGCGCGGGCGGCGGCAGCTGGCGCTTGAGGATGTTGGCGATGCGCAGCGACAGCTCGCGCGCCTCGAACGGCTTGGGCACGTAGTCGTCGGCGCCGAGCTCGAGCCCCTTGATCCGGTCCTGCGTCTCGTCGCGCGCGGTCAGCATCAGGATCGGCACCGTCGAGGAGGTGCGGATCGCCTTGGCTAGCTCGAATCCGGTCTCCCCCGGCATCATCACGTCGAGCACCAGCAGGTCGAAGCTCAGCCCATCGAGCTTGGCGCGCGCCTCGGCGGCATTGCCCGCCGTGGTCACGCGGTAGCCTTCGCGGGCGAGGTAGCGCGAGAGCAGGTCGCGGATGCGCCGGTCGTCGTCGACCACCAGCAGATGCGGCGCGTCGTCGGGGACGGGGGCGGCCGGGGCGTCCATGGCGGCTCTACCCGCGCGCGCCGCGCGCGCGGTCGGCATCGGCGATCAGCCGCAGCACGCTGTCGCGGTCGCCGGCGTCGATCATGGCGGAGAGGAACCGCCGCGCCGCCTCGTGGGCGTCCGGACCAAGCTCGGCGAGCGCGCGGGCGATGCGCGTCGTCTGCAGGCCGGCGAGCTTCAGGGCCAGCGTCTCGCCCTTCGCGGTGACGAACAGGAGCCGCTGGCGGCGGTCGTTCGCGCCCTCCTGCTGCACCACGTAGCCCTGGTCGACCAATTGCTTGAGCACGCGGCCGAGGGATTGCTTGGTGATCTTCAGGATATCGAGCAGGTCGGCAACCTTGATGCCGGGATTGCGGTTGACGAAGTGCAGCACCCGGTGGTGCGCCCGGCCGAACTTGAACCGCTCGAGCACGTGATCGGGATCGCTGACGAAGTCGCGATAGGCGAAGAAGAGGAGTTCGATGATGTCCCAGATCGGCTCGTCGCCGCCGCCCCGGGCGTCGGACGGCCGGGCGGGCCGGTCGTGCGAAGGTGTGACAGTTAGGTCAGCCATATTGACATATTTCGGTTGGATTGTTATCCAGGAGCGCGCCTTCGCGAAAGGATCGTGCCCGGTACGCGCCGGGAACGGTCAGTTTGCACCGGTCCGCGAAGCGCGGTTTCATGGACCGGAGAACCATATCGGGACTTGGTCCGCGACGCAAAAGCGAGCGCCCGCCGGCCGCGGGCATGACCTCGTCCCGCCAGGAATCCCGAGGAGGGAACGCCATGGCTCTGTCATTCGATCAACGCGACGGCGTCATTTGGTACGATGGTAGGCTCGTCCCCTGGGCCGATGCCAAGCTGCACGTGCTCTCGCACGGACTGCACTATGCGAGCTGCGTGTTCGAGGGCGAACGCGCCTATGGCGGCGTGATCTTCAAGTCGACCGAGCACTCCGAGCGGCTCAAGCATTCGGCGGAGTTGCTGGATTTCGACATCCCCTATTCGGTCGCCGAGATCGATGCGGCCAAGCGCCTCGTGCTGGAGAAGAACGGCCAGCAGGACGCGTATGTGCGGCCGGTGGCGTGGCGCGGCTCGGAGATGATGGCGGTCTCGGCCCAGCAGACGACCATTCACGTCGCGATCGGCACCTGGGAATGGCCGAGTTATTTCGACCCGGCGCAGCGGCTCAAGGGCATCCGCCTCGACCTCGCCGATTACCGGCGCCCCGACCCGGCGACCATCCCGGCCAAAGCGAAGGCGGCGGGCCTCTACATGATCTGCACCATCTCCAAGCACAAGGCGGAGCGCCAGGGCTATGCGGACGCCATGATGCTGGATTGGCGCGGCCAAGTCGCCGAATGCACCGGGGCCAACATCTTCTTCATCAAGGACGGCCGGATCCACACGCCGACGCCGGACTGCTTCCTCGACGGCATCACCCGCAAGACTGTGATCGATCTGGCCCAGCGGCGCGGCATCGACGTCGTCGAGCGGCGCATCATGCCGGACGAACTCGACGGCTTCTCCGAATGCTTCATCACCGGCACGGCCGCCGAGGTGACGGCGGTTTCGGAGATCGCGCACTGGCGCTTCGCCCCCGGCACCATCACCCAGCGGCTGATGGAGGACTACACCGCCGAGGTGCAGCCGAAGGGCACGGGCAAGGCGGCGGCTTAGATCAATCCCTGACGACCACCAGCCGGTCGGTCCCGCTTTCGCCGCCCCAGGCTTCGCCGGGCCGGCCGGCCATCTGCCGGACGTTCGCGCCCTTGCGGTCGCTCGGGAAGCTCTCGAACGTTTCGGTCTTCGGATCGAAGCGGACGATGGCGTTGGCGAGCCAGTCGGTCAGCCAGACCCGGTCCTTGTCGTCGACGTAGACCGAGTAGCAGCCCGCCTTGCTCTTGGGCAGCTGCCACGTCTTCCAGGCCTTGGCCGCGGGGTCGTAGCGGCCGACCTCGCCGGAATGCCAGAGGCTCACCCACAGCAATCCCTTCGAGTCCGACCAGATGCGGCGCGGGCCGACGCCCGGCCGCGGCGGCTCGACCACGCTCACGGCTCCGGTAACCGCATCGACCCGAGCGACGTAGTCGCCGGCGAGCGAGACGAACCACACATCGCCCGACGGCGTGGCCGCGATGCCATAGGGCCCGGGACCTTTCGGGGCGTGCCACGCGTCAACCTTCCCGGAGGCGGGATCGACGCGCCCATAGGCGCCGCTCTGGCCGGTGAACCAGAGCGTGCCCGTGCGGTCGAACACCGGCGTGTTGAGGTTGGCGTTGGCAAAATCCTTCGGCAGCGGGAAGGCCTTGATGGCCTTGGTCGCGAGATCGACGCGCACGATGGCGTTCTGGCCGCCGTCGGTGAGCCATGCGGCGCCGTCGGGGCCGACGACGACCCCGTGCGGAGCCGAGCCGGAACCCAGCGGGATATGCTCGGCTTTGCCGGCGCCGGGATCGAACCGGCCGAGCACGCCCTTGTGCTGTCCGCTGTAGAGGACCGTCCCATCGGGGGCGGGAGCGACGTCGTGCGGAAAGGCGCCGGACGGCAGTTGATAACGCGTGGCTTCGGCCGCCGCGGCGACGCCGATCGTTGCGGCGAAGATCGCGGCGGTGGCGGCGAGCACACACATCATGGGTTGGCCTCCGGGACGCGACGCGAACAGCGCGCGAGCCGCTCCGCTCACTGCGCCGCCCAACGCCCGGCGGCGGCATCGTCCGTCTGCTTGGCCTCGACCCAGCGGGCGCCGCCCGCGCGCTCCTCGCTCTTCCAGAACGGCGCGCGGGTCTTGAGATAGTCCATCAGGAATTCGGCGGCCGCGAACGCATCCTGTCGGTGCGAGGAGGCGGTGACCACCAGCACGATGTTCTCGCCCGGCTCGATCCGGCCGTAGCGGTGGATCACGGTGACGCCGAGGAGCCGCCAGCGCGAGTGCGCCGCCTCGACGTGACGGGCGATCTCGGCTTCCGCCATGTCGGGATAATGCTCGAGGGTGAGCGCGGCGATCGGCTCGCCCGCCTCGGCGCCGCGGCAAATTCCGGTGAAGGTGACGACGGCGCCCACGTCGGTGCGGCCGCGCGTGAGCGCCGCCGCTTCCGCGTTCGCATCGAAATCCTCGCGCTGCAGGCGGACGGTCATGGGCGCTCGCCTTACGGCTCAGCCGCCGGTCATCGGCGGGAAGAACGCGATCTCGCGCGCGCCGGCGATGGGCGCGTCGGGCCGCACGTGGGTGCGGTCGATGGCGGCGCGCACCACGCGCGGATTGTCGAACGCATGGGC
>DASPZC010000006.1:0-1610 GCA_035636455.1 Xanthobacteraceae bacterium | reverse complement strand
GGCTGCTGGGCGATGAGCGAGCCGAGATCCTGATAGCCGGCCGAGGTGGGGGTGAGCAGAAAAATGAGAACGGCGAGCGCAAGGGGAGCAAAGCCGCCATCGGGTCCGGCGCGCAACGCGACCATGCACTCACCACGCAAGGTTCAAGCGAGGCAGCGGCCGCCGCATGGATGGCGCTCCAGCAAATTGGCGTGCCGGCATTTGCCGACCGTCAACCCTTCTGCCGGATTAACCTTGCGATCGTGTTAATTTTGCGCCGCGAATCGGGCTTCTCCCAGCGCTTTCCACAGGCATATCGCGGGCCGGTAGCCCGGATGGAGCGCCGCGAAGCGGCGCGTAATCCGGGGCTGAGTTTGCCGATCGAGGTCCCCGCTTTCGCGGGGACGGCGGGCCTCCGGCCGCCGATTACGCTTCGCTCCATCCGGGCTACAGGCCGAGCCGCCCCGCAAGCTCCCGCGTGATCAAGCGCTCCTTGGCGAACGGACCGCCCGCGCCGGGAATGAGCTTGCGCGCGGCGGCGAGCCCCTGGCTGCCGAACCGCGCCCGGATCGTCTCCTCGACCCAGGCGGATTCCTGCGCCCGGCGCCGCTCGGCGAGCCGGCCCGTTTGTCCGAGCCAGTCGCGGTGACGCGCAATGGCGGCTTCGAGCTCGTCGAGCCCGGAATTCTGCGCGGCCGAGACCAGCACGACCGGCGCGGGAAATTCGGCCGAGCCAACGAACAACCGCAGCGCGCCTTCGACATCGGCGCCGGCGCGGCGCGCCGCTTCGCCGAGATCCGATTTGTTGACGGCGACGATGTCCGGCAATTCCATCACGCCCGCCTTCATGAATTGCAGGGCATCGCCCGAGCCCGGCTGCACGCACAGCAGGAGAGTGTCGGACACGAACGAGATGTCGGATTCCGACTGGCCGATGCCGACGGATTCGACGAGCACGCGATCGTAGATGGCGCGCATCAGCACCATGGCGCCGATGGTCTGGTCGGACAGGCCGCCGAGCCGGTCCCGCGCCGCCATCGAGCGCATATAGACGCCGCGATCGCCGGGATCGGTGGCGACCCGCGCGCGGTCGGCCAACAACGCGCCGCCGGTGCGGCGCGAGGACGGATCGACCGCGATCACGCCGACCGTCTCGCCGCGGCCGCGAAACCGCGCGATCAGCGCATTGACGAGCGTCGATTTGCCGACCCCGGGCGGCCCGGTCACGCCCAGCACGTGGGCGCGCGGCGCGGCGCAGGCTGCGTCGAGCAGCTCCGCCGCGGCGTCCGATCCGGCCTGCGCCTCGATCGCCGCGAGCGCGCCAGCCAGCGCGCGCTTGCCGCCGCTGCGCAGCTCCGCGAGGGTAGGGAGCGAATTCATCGGATCGGAGGTTCCCACGGACGCCGACGAGCGCCATGCCGGACGCTCACGATGACGACCTCATCGCTTTCAATCGTATAGAAAACAAGGTCTGCCGAAAGCGTCCGACGGGCAGCATTCGTACGTCCGGCTTATATTTCACGTGGCCCATTGCCGGGTATTTGGCCAGACGGGCAATCGTGCGATCTATTTGTCTGATAACGGCTGCGGCTGCAGTCGGATTGTGACGCGCAATATAGGAGAAAATCTCA
>DASPZC010000005.1:0-13805 GCA_035636455.1 Xanthobacteraceae bacterium | reverse complement strand
GCAGCGAGCCGGCATCGACGACGTCCTTTGCCTCGACCGCCCACTCGAGCCCGCCGGAGAAGGAAAACGCCCCGACCGGATAGGCGGGCGACAGCCATGCTTGCAGCCGGTAGAGCGCGGCGGAGGGCAGGCTTTCCTGTTCTTTCGCGTCATTGCTCGCCGGCGCAGGCCTATGATCCGCGTCGTGATCATGCGCCCCGGCGCTTGCTTCCGGATTGAACGCAGCCTCGATCGGCGTGACGCTCGCGCCGAGACCGGCCGCCATCTCCTCCAGCACGTGGTCGCGCCGCACCCGAACGGCGCCGCGCGCGAACTCGACGTCCGCATGACGGTTGCCGAGATGCCAGGCGAGCCGCACGAAATCGAGCGGCGTTGCGGCGTTGATCTCGGCGAGCGGCTCGGCAAGGCCGGCCACGCGCACGATCGCCCCGTCGTCGAGCAGGAGCCCGTCGCCGTCCTTGAGCGACGCCGCCTGCGGCAGATCGAGCAGAAACGTGATGCCCCCCTCCCCGGTCAGCACGATGCGCCGGCGGTTGCGGTCGTCCGCGTCGAGCGCCACGCGGTCGCGCGCCAGGGCCGGATCGAACTCGCCGGCGCGGAGGATGGAGGCGGCGCGGAGCATGGCACGGGTTCAAGGTCGCGACCTGATCGACAGTATAAGGACACGCCACGCGCCCTGTCGCCAGGCCAACGGCATCCCGACGCGCAACCTGGACGTTCGGGCCGTTCGTCCCCACATAGGGCCTTCCGATCACGCAAGCCCGAGAACCCACATGTCCATTCGACCCGTCAAGCGGATCGTCGAGTCGCGCCCCACGATGGAGGGCGCCGGGGTGAAGCTGCACCGCGCCTTCGGGTTCGGCGACACCGGCGAGTTCGATCCGTTCCTGCTGTTCGACGACTTTCGCAACGATCGCCCGGACGACTACCGCGCGGGCTTCCCCTGGCATCCGCACCGCGGCATCGAGACCATCACCTACGTGCTGGCCGGCAGCGTCGAGCACGGCGACAGCCTGGGCAACAAGGGAACGCTCGGCGCCGGCGACGTGCAGTGGATGACGGCCGGAAGCGGGATTCTCCACCAGGAAATGCCGCAGGGCGATCCGCGCGGGCGCATGCACGGCTTCCAGCTATGGGCGAACCTGCCCTCCTCGCTCAAGATGACGTCGCCGCGCTACCAGGACATCCCGGGGCTCGAGATTCCCGAAGTCGTCGACGACGACGGCACCCGCGTGCGCATCGTGTGCGGCGATTTTTGGGGCAAGCGCGGTCCGGTGGAGGGGGTCGCGGCCGATCCGCGCTACCTCGACATCTCGGTCCCGGCCGGAAGGCGCAAGACCCTGCCGGTGGAGACCGACCGACACGCCTTCGCCTACGTGTTCGAAGGATCGGGGACGTTCCGCGACGCGTCGCGCCCGTTCGGCGTGCTGACCGAAAAGGACGGCGCCGACGGAGCGACGCTGGTGCGGGAACGCACCGGCAACCGCTCGCTCGTCCTGTTCGACCGCGGCGACGAGGTGACGGTCGAGGCCGGCGAGGACGGCATCCGCTTCCTCTTGGTCTCGGGCAAGCCGATCGAGGAACCGGTCGCCTGGTACGGGCCGATCGTGATGAACACCGATGCCGAGCTGCAGCAGGCCGTCACCGAACTGCGCAACGGCACGTTCATCAAGCACGGGTGACTACACTCCGAACCTCATCCTGAGGAGGCCGCGAAGCGGCTGTCTCGAAGGATGGACGGAGGCACGGCCTCGATCATCCTTCGAGACGCGCGCCTTCGGCGCGCTCCTCAGGATGAGGGCGGAAGAGTCGCTCACGGCAGGAAGTCGGGATCGAGTACCTGATCGATCGTATAGGAACATGACTTCGGGAACGTCGTCAGTGCAAGACCGCTTTCCGCCGCCGCCCGCTCGCTTGCAATCGCGTATTCCTCTTTGCGGACCTCGCTTGGATAATTGCGCAGGCTCGGGCTCTCCTGCAGCCGTTTGAGCAGGCGCGCCCGCTGCTCGATGATGGTCGATTGCCAGCCGCCCGACCGCTGGGCCGGCTGGAACTGCCACTTGAGCAGATGGACGAGCAGCACGCCGAGGCGGTTCTCGATCTCGCGTTTCTCCGAGCGTCCCAAGTCCTCGATCTCGTCGATCAGGTTGGCGAGATCGACCTCGGCGAAGCGCCGCTTGCCGAGGAGCATGGCCTGCCGCATGAGCCAACCGTAGTAATCGCTGTCATAGGCGCTGGCTTCCTGGGCGCCGGTGCGGCCCCGGCCGCGGAATAGGTCCGGCCGAAAACGGCTACGTGGGATGCCGGTGATGCGTTCGAGCTCCGCGGCGCGCTCGATCGGAACCTCAGTCCACTGGTAGATCGCCTGGCGCGAAACACCAAGTTTGCGCGCAAGCTTGGGCACTCCGCCGACTTTGCTCGCCGCCTCGCGAATGACCGACAACATGCCATTTGAGGTAAGCTCAACTTGACCACTTGTCAATGTCGACAAGGAAAGCTTGTCGACATTGCGAACACAGCAAATGTAGCCCGCATGGAGCGGAGCGAAATGCGGGAGCGCCGCCCCGGATTTCCCCCCACTTTCGCGGGGGTTCATCCGGGCTACGGGCGCATCAAAACAAGAAGTAGCGCTGCGCCATCGGCAACACGTCCGCCGGCGCGCAGGTGAGCAGCTCGCCGTCGGCGCGCACCTCGTAGGTTTCCGGATCGACCTCGATCCTCGGCGTGGCGCTGTTGTGCACCATGCTCTTCTTGGAGATGGTCCGCGTGTTCTGCACGGCGACCAGCTCCTTTTGGATGCCGAGCTTGCGGCCGAGCCCCGCCCGCACCGCGGCCTTGGAGGCAAACACCACCGAGCTTGCGGTGCGCGCCCGCCCGAAGGCGCCGAACATCGGCCGGTAGTGCACCGGCTGCGGGGTCGGGATCGACGCGTTGGGATCGCCCATCTGGGCGGCGACGATCGAGCCGCCCTTGATGATCATGTCGGGCTTGACGCCGAAGAACGCCGGCGACCACAGCACCAGGTCGGCGAGCTTGCCCTTCTCGACCGAGCCGATCAGTTTCGCCACGCCGTGCGTGATCGCCGGATTGATCGTGTACTTGGCGACGTAGCGCTTGGCCCGCGCGTTGTCGTTGTCGCCCTTCTCTTCTTTCAGCCTGCCGCGCTGGCGCTTCATCTTGTCGGCGGTCTGCCAGGTGCGGATGATGACCTCGCCGAGCCGGCCCATCGCCTGGCTGTCCGACGACATCATCGAGAGCGCACCGATGTCGTGCAGGATGTCCTCCGCCGCGATCGTCTCCTTGCGGATGCGGCTTTCGGCGAAGGCGAGGTCCTCGGGGATCGACGGGTCGAGGTGATGGCACACCATCAGCATGTCGAGGTGTTCGTCGATGGTGTTGCGGGTAAACGGCCGCGTCGGGTTGGTCGACGACGGCAGCACGTTCGCCAGCCCCGCGACCTTGATGATGTCGGGCGCGTGGCCGCCGCCGGCGCCCTCGGTGTGGAAGGCGTGGATGGTGCGGCCTTTGAACGCCCTGATGGTGTCCTCGACGAAGCCCGACTCGTTGAGCGTGTCGGAGTGGATCATCACCTGGATGTCGTAGTCCTCGGCGACCGCGAGGCAGTTGTCGATCGCGGCCGGCGTCGTGCCCCAGTCCTCGTGCAGTTTCAGCGCGCAGGCGCCGGCCTTGATCATCTCCTCGAGCGCCGCCGGGCGCGACGCGTTGCCCTTGCCGGCAAAGCCGAGGTTGACCGGGAACGCGTCCGCCGCCTGGATCATGCGCGCGAGGTGCCACGGTCCCGGCGTGCAGGTGGTGGCATTGGTGCCGGCCGCCGGCCCGGTGCCGCCGCCGAGCAGCGAGGTGACGCCCGACATCAGCGCCTCGTCGACCTGCTGCGGGCTGATGAAATGGATGTGGGTGTCGAACCCGCCGGCGGTGAGGATTTTTCCCTCGCCGGCGACCACCTCGGTGCCGGGTCCGATCACGATCGTCACGTTCGGCTGGATATCGGGATTGCCGGCCTTGCCGATCGCAAAAACCTTGCCGTCCTTGAGGCCGACGTCGGCCTTCACGATCCCCCAGTGGTCGAGGATCAGCGCATTGGTGATCACCGTATCGACCGCACCCTGCCGGTTCGTGATCTGGCTCTGCCCCATGCCGTCGCGGATCACCTTGCCGCCGCCGAACTTCACCTCCTCGCCGTAGGTGGTGAGGTCCTTCTCCACCTCGATGATGATGTCCGTGTCGGCAAGCCGTACGCGGTCGCCGGTGGTGGGACCGAACATGTCGGCATAGGCGCGCCGCTCGATCTTGAACGTCATGGCGGTTCCTCGCTAACGGCTTCGGCCATCGACCCTCTTCACGTCGAGTGAATCGAGATCGACGCCGTCCAGGCATCGGACGTTGACGGCCGCCATCTCCGCGCCGCCCGGCCCCTTGCCCCGGGCAAAGGACTCGATGCCGCAGGTGGCGCAGAACAGATGGTGGATGGCGTGCTTGTTGAATTGAAAGTCGGTGGTCGCGCCGTCGCCGGAGATCAGCTTGAAGTCCTGCGCCGGAACAAACGTGAGCAGCCAGCCGAGCTTGGCGCATCGCGAGCAGTTGCACGAAATGACCTCGCCAAGGTCGGTCGTTGCTTCGTAGCCGACCTTTCCGCACTGGCAGCCGCCGGCGTATGTCTGCCGCATCGCGTCCTCCGGTCCATATCAAATTTCAGGGGAAACTAGAGCTTCCCCATCACGTCCTGGCGAAAGCCGTAGACCGTCCGCCTGCCGGCGAGCGCCACCAGCGTCACCTCGCGCGTCTGCCCGGGCTCGAAGCGCACCGCGGTGCCGGCCGCGATGTCGAGGCGCATGCCGCGCGCCTTTTTGCGGTCGAACCTGAGCGCCGGATTGGTCTCGAAGAAATGATAATGCGAGCCGACCTGGATCGGCCGGTCGCCGCTGTTGGTGACCGTGAGCGCCACGGTCTTGCGGCCGGCATTGAGCGTGATCTCGCCGTCCTTGATGAAGAGTTCGCCCGGTATCATTCCCGTCTCCCTGTGAGGCATTTCCCTATGCGGCGCTCTTGGCGATGGTGGCGCGCGCGTCCGTCGCGGCGGCGTCGAACGCGCGCTCGAGCGTTTCGTTCAAGCCGCGGCAACCGGCCACGACCTGCTCGGCCCAGTCGATGTAGTCGGCGACCCGCGCCACGTCCCAGTCGGCCGGCGGCGAAGCGACGAGGGTGCGCAGGTTGCTGGTCTTGTCGGCGATCTTGAGCATTCTTGCGCGCGCGCTGGCGGCCGGTGCGCTCACGACCTGCCGGCGCTTGCGCTCCGCCTTGGGCAGGCTCTTGTCATCGGTGACCTCGGCGACGAGCGCCGCGATGTCCGCGCCGAACAGAGCGTCAAGCTCCTCGTATTCCGTCTCGGTGTCCTCGAGCGTGTCGTGCAGCAGACCGGCCGCGACCAGCGCGGCATCGCCCCCCTTGGTCGCCTCGGCGAGCAGGGCCGCGACCTCGATCAGGTGATTGACGTAGGGCTCGCCGGCAATGCCCTTGCGCCGCTGGTGGACGTGCCGGCGCGCGGCAAAGTCGGCGGCGTGCATGACGAGCGGGACGGCGTCTTTCATCGGATCGGTTCGTGCACGGTCACCAGCTTGGTGCCGTCCGGGAAGGTCGCCTCGACCTGGATGTCGTGGATCATCTCGGCGATGCCGTCCATCACCTGGCTCCGCTGGATGACGTGCGCGCCGGCCTCCATCAGGTCGGCGACGCTGCGCCCGTCGCGCGCGCCTTCCAGGATGAAGTCGGAGATCAGCGCCACCGCCTCCGGATGGTTGAGCTTGACGCCGCGCTCGAGCCGGCGCCGCGCCACCATCGCGGCCATGGCGATCAGGAGCTTGTCCTTTTCCCGCGGGGTGAGGTTCATCGGTCCTCGGTCAGTTGGTCCACAGCCGCGGCAGGGCGCCGCGCAAGGCCGTGAGGACGGCGAGGAGATCGTGCCGCAGCACCGCGCCGTCAGTCGCACACACCCTCGCCACCGCCAGTCCGTTCCACGCCGAGATGCCGACCTCGCCGCGCAAGACCGATTTTAGCGCGCGCACGGTCGCGACCGCCATCTCCTCGCCCGGCACCGTCAGAACGGTCGCGATCGCTGCGGCGCCGTTCGCCACGGCGGCCTCGCCGAGCTTTTGCGCGACGGCGCCGTCGAGCCGCACCGTTTCGGCGTAGAGCAGTCGGCCGCCGCGGCGCACGCGCCAGCGGTCGGCGACGAAGCCGTGCTCGACTGCCTCCCCCATGCCGGTGCGCCCGAACACCAGGGCCTCGGCGAGGATCAGGCGCGCGTCCTCGGCAAGCTCGACGTCGATCGTGCGCGCGAGGCGCGCGCCGTCGAACAGGATCGTCTCCTGCGGCAGCCAGGCGATCGACGCCCCGGCACCGGCCGCAAGCTTGATGCCGATCTGCGCGTCCGGCCCGAGCGAGCGGTAGACCTTTTCCGCGGACGCGCTGGTCACCACCAGCCGCGCCTTCGCCTGCGCGGTCACCTCGATATCGAAACGGTCGCCGCCGGCGATCCCGCCCGCACTGTTGATGACGACCGCTTCGAGCTCGCGCGCGCGCGCGCCGGGAAACCGCACCCGCAGCGAGCCCGCCTCATGCACGCGGGTGCGGACCGTGATGCCGCGGGAAAACTCCGCCGCAAGCGCGATGCGCCCGACGGCGCGGTTGCCGGCGAACACGCGCGCATGCTCGTCCGCGGCCGCGAAAGGAAGCGACGTCATACGAGCCCCCGCGTCGTTCCCCGGGGGCAGCGCAACACGCAGGGGTCGCCGTTGCGCTCTGCGCAACGGGGTGCCCCGGAGTGGTGCGCTGCAGACCCGGGGCCCAGACGCGCGAGGTCCCGGATCAGCGGCGCACCGCTTCGGGATCTCCATCGCGCACCGCGCGATGGAGATCCGCTACGCGCTGCACCGCATCCGGGACAAGTGCGTCGCATCACAACGCCAGCGCCCGTCGCAGCGCGCCCTCGTCCATCTCGGCGCGGGTCGAGGAATGGACCACGGCGCCGCGGTCCATGACGGCAAAGTAGTCACCCAGCTCGCGGGCGAAATCGAGATACTGCTCGACCAGCACGATGGCGACCTGGCCGAGATTGCGCAGATAGGCGATGGCGCGGCCGATGTCCTTGATGATCGAGGGCTGGATACCCTCGGTCGGCTCGTCGAGCAGGAGCACGCGCGGCTGCATGACCAGCGCCCGGCCGATCGCCAGCTGCTGCTGCTGGCCGCCGGAGAGATCGCCGCCGCGCCGGCGCAGCATGTCGGCGAGCACCGGGAACAGCGCGAACACGTCGTCGGGAATGGCGCGCTTGTCGCGCGCGAGCGGGGCGAAGCCGGTCTCGAGATTCTCCTTGACGCTCAGCAGCGGAAAGATCTCACGGCCCTGCGGCACGTAGGCGACGCCGCGGCGCGCCCGCTCGTACGGCTTGAGCCGGGTGATGTCGGCGCCGTCGAGCCGCACCGTGCCCCGGCTCACCGGATGCTGGCCGACCAGCGCGCGCAACAGGCTGGTCTTGCCGACCCCGTTGCGGCCGAGCACGCAGGTCACCTTGCCGGCCTCCGCCTTGAGCGAAACCGCGCGCAGCGCCTGGGCGGCGCCGTAGTGCAGGTCGATGGATTCCACGTCGAGCATTGTGCTCACCTGCAAAAGGCGAATAGCAAATTGAACGAAACCTCATCCTGAGGAGGCCGCGCCGATCTCGGGTTTATCCGAGATCGGCATCATGATGCGCAAGTCGGCTACAGCCGACTTGCGTGCGGCCGTCTCGAAGGATGGCAACAAGCGCCCGTTGCCATGGTTCGAGACGCGTCGCTTCGCGACGCTCCTCACCATGAGGCCGGTGTTCTATTCGCTATTCGCTACTCGCTATTCGCTCATCTTCCCAGATACACCTCGATCACCCGTTCGTTCGCCGAGACCTGGTCGATCCCGCCCTCGGCGATCACCGCGCCTTCGTGCAGCACCGTCACCTTGACGTCGAGGTCGCGCACGAAGGCCATGTCGTGCTCGACCACGACCACGGTGCGGTCGCGGTTGATCTCCTTGAGCAGCTCGACGGTCTGGCGCGTCTCCGTGTCGGTCATGCCGGCGACCGGCTCGTCGACCAGGAGGAGCTTCGGCTCCTGCGCCAGCAGCATGCCGATCTCGAGCCACTGCTTCTGGCCGTGCGACAGGCTCCCGGCCATGCGGTCGCGCACGGCGCCGAGCCGGATGGTGTCGAACAGGCGGTCGATGCGCGCGCGCACCTCGCCGCTCTCGCGCCAGAACAGGGTCTTGCGGGCACGCCGGTCGCCGGTGAGCGCGAGCAGCAGGTTGTCCTCGACGCTGTGGCTCTCGAACACGGTCGGCTTCTGGAACTTGCGCCCGATGCCGAGCAAGGCGATCTCGGTCTCGTCCACCCGCGTCAGGTCGTGGGCGCCGTCGAAATAGATCTCGCCGCCGTCCGGGCGGGTCTTGCCGGTGACGACGTCCATCATCGTGGTCTTGCCGGCGCCGTTGGGGCCGATCACCGCCCGCATCTCCCCCGGCTCGACGGCGAGTGAGAGATTGTTGAGCGCGCGGAAGCCGTCGAACGACACGGTGACGCCGTCGAGATAGAGCAGGGCCGAGGTGGTGCGGGCGGGCATGAGGATCACTCCGCCGGCCGCGGCTCGGCCACGCCCGCACGGGTCGCGCCGTTGTCGTCGCGCGCGGCCGGGCGGCGCAGCGCGTTGAACCATTGATCGAACGTGCCGACGATGCCGCGCGGCAGCAGCAGGGTCACGGCGATGAACAGCCCGCCGAGCACGAACAGCCAGTAGGGCGCGAGCGCGCCGGTGGTGAACGTGGTCTTGGCGTAGTTCACGACGATCGCGCCGAGCACCGCGCCGGTCAGCGTGCCGCGCCCGCCGACCGCGACCCAGATCACCGCCTCGATGGAATTGGCCGGCGCGAATTCGCTCGGATTGATGATGCCGACCTGCGGCACGTAGAGCGCGCCGGCGATCCCCGCCATGCAGGCGGAGAGCGTGAACACCAGGAGCTTGTAGGCCTCGACCCGGTAGCCGAGGAAGCGCACGCGGTTTTCCGCGTCGCGGATCGCGATCAGCACCTTGCCGAACTTCGACGCGACGATCGCCCGGCAGACGTAGAAGGCGAGACCGAGCGCCACGACCGAGATGGCGAACAAGGCCGCCCGGGTCTCCGCCGCTTGCACGTTGAAGCCGAGGATGTCCTTGAAGTCGGTCAGGCCGTTGTTGCCGCCGAAGCCGAAATTGTTGCGGAAGAAGCCGAGCATCAGGGCGAAAGTCAGCGCCTGGGTGATGATCGAGAGATAGACGCCGGTGACGCGGCTGCGGAACGCGAACCAGCCGAACACGAAGGCGAGCGCGCCCGGCACCAGCATGACCATCAGGCCCGCATAGGCGAAGTGCTGGAAGCCGTACCAGTAGACCGGCAGCTCCTTCCAGTTCAGGAACACCATGAAGTCGGGCAGGATCGGATGGGCATAGACGCCGCGCGTGCCGATCTGCCGCATCAGGTACATGCCCATGGCGTAGCCGCCGAGCGCGAAGAACGCGCCGTGTCCGAGCGAGAGGATGCCGCAATAGCCCCAGATGAGGTCGATCGACAGCGCGAGCAGCGCGTAGCACACGTACTTGCCGAACAGCGACACCAGATAGGTCGGCACGTGCCACGGCGAGGCCGGCGGCAGCGCGAGGTTGAGCACCGGCACCGCGATCGCGATCGCCGCCAGCAGGACGAGGAAGGTGACGCCGGCGCGGTCGAGCGCGCGGATGAGCGGCGAGGCGGTCACGCTTCGACCGCCCGGCCCTTGAGGGCGAACAGGCCCCGCGGGCGCTTCTGGATGAACAGGATGATGAGCACCAGGATCAGGATCTTGCCGAGCACGGCCCCGGCATAGGGCTCGAGGAACTTGTTGGCAATGCCGAGCGAGAAGGCGCCGAGCAGCGTGCCCCACAGGTTGCCCACGCCGCCGAACACCACCACCATGAAGGAATCGATGATGTAGCCCTGGCCGAGATTGGGGCTGACGTTGTCGATCTGCGAGAGCGCCACCCCGGCGATGCCGGCGATGCCGGAGCCGAGCCCGAAGGTGAGCGCATCGATGCGGCCGGTGCGGATGCCCATGGAGGCGGCCATCGCGCGGTTCTGCGTCACCGCCCGCATCTCGAGGCCGAAGCGGGTGAACCGCAGCAGGCCGAGCAGCAGGACGAACACCGCGAGGGTGAAGCAGATGATCCACAGCCGGTTGTAGGTGACGTTGATCTGGCCCACGTCGAACGCGCCGCTCATCCACGACGGCGCGCCCACGTCGCGGTTGGTCGGCCCGAAGGTCGTGCGCACCGCCTGCTGCAGGATCAGGGACAGGCCCCAGGTGGCGAGCAGCGTCTCCAGCGCCCGTCCGTACAGGAAGCGGATGATGCAGCGCTCGATCAGGACGCCGACGAAGCCGGAGACCGCGAAGGCCAGCGGGATGGCGATGGGGATCGAATAGTCGAACAGGGCCGGATTGCGCGCGCGGATCGTCTCCTGCACCACGAAGGTGGTGTAGGCGCCGAGCATGACCATCTCGCCATGCGCCATGTTGATGACGCCCATCACCCCGAAGGTGATGGCAAGCCCGATAGCGGCGAGCAGCAGCACCGAGCCGAGCGAGAGCCCGTACCAGGCGTTCTGCAACGCGCCCCACAAGGCGAGGCGGTTCTCGATCGCCGCGATGGCGTCCTTGGCGGCGCGGGCGACCGCGGGCGGCGCGTCGCCGGGCAGGCCGGCCAACAGCGCGACCGAATCCTGGTCGCCGCGGGCGCGGATCACCGGGATGGCGTCGAGCCTGTCGGCCTCGCCGGCGCCGCTCATGTTGAGCACGACCGCCGCGCGCGCCTCGGCGAGCGCGGTTTTCACCCGCGGGTCGGTCTCCTTGGCGAGCTGGGCGTTGAGCGCCGGCAGCGCGGCGGCGTCGCGCGACTTGAACACCGCCTGGGCGGCGTCGAGCCGCCGTCCCGGATCGGGCGCGAACAGGCCGAGGCCGCCGAGCGCGCCCTCGATGGCGCGGCGCATCCGGTTATTGACCCGCACGGCCTTGAGGTCGCCGGGCGATACGCCGGCGGCCGCCTGCCCGGTCGCCGCGTCGACGATCTGGTCGGCCTTGTCCTTGATGTAGACCTTCTTGCTGTCGGGATGAAACAGCAGGCGCCCGTCCTGCAGCGCCTCGATCACCAGGGCCGCGCGCGGGTCCCCGCTGCGTGCCGCGGCGCCGATCGCCGCCTCGGTATCGTTGAACGAATCCGCTGCGAACCCGGCGAGCGCGTCTTCAAAACTCTCGGCATGTGCCGCCGCGCCGGCCAGGACGAGCATCCCGACCGCCAAGGCGAGCGCGCGCAAGCATCCGCACAGGGCGTGCATGGTCCACGGTCCCGGCACCGAGGCGGCAGGAGGCGGCAGCGGCGCCGCCGCCTCCGTTCATGTCACGGTCCCCATGAGGGCGTCAGCTCGAGCTGCCGCACTTCTTGGTGACCGTGTTGTAGTTGCCGCACTTGAGGCTTTTCCAGTCGCCGATCAAGTCCTTCGACTCGGGAAGATACTTCGACCAGGCGTCGCCGGGAACCAGTCCGTCGGTTTTCCACACCACGTCGAACTGGCCGTCCGCCCGCACCTCGCCGATGTAGACCGGCTTGGTGACGTGGTGGTTGGGCAGCATTTCCGACGTGCCGCCGGTGAGGTTGGGCACCTTCACGCCGACGATCGCGTCGATGACCTTGTCCGGATCGATCGAGCCAGCCTTCTTCACCGCCTCGACCCACATGGCGAAGCCGATGACGTGCGCCTCCATCGGGTCGTTGGTCACCCGCTTCGGGTTCTTGATGAAGGTCTTCCACTTGGCGATGAACTCCTTGTTGATCGGCGTGTCGATCGACTGGAAGTAGTTCCACGCCGCGAGGTGGCCGAGCAGCGGCTTGGTGTCGAGGCCGGCGAGCTCCTCTTCGCCGACCGAGAACGCCACCGAGGGAATGTCGGTCGCCTTGATGCCCTGGTTGCCCAGCTCCTTGTAGAACGGCACGTTGGCGTCGCCGTTGATGGTGGAGACGACCGCCGTCTTCTTGCCGGCGGTGCCGAACTTCTTGATGTCGGCCACGATGGTCTGGAAGTCGGCATGGCCGAACGGCGTGTAGTTGATCATGATGTCCTCGGACTTCACGCCCTTGGACTTGAGGTAGGCTTCGAGGATCTTGTTGGTGGTGCGCGGATAGACGTAGTCGGTGCCCGCGAGCACCCAGCGCTGCACCTTCTCTTCCTTGGCCAGGTAGTCGACCGCCGGGATCGCCTGCTGATTGGGCGCGGCGCCGGTGTAGAACACGTTGCGCTCGCTCTCCTCGCCCTCGTACTGGACCGGGTAGAACAGGAGGCCGTTGAGCTCCTTGAACACCGGGAGCACGGACTTGCGCGAGACCGAGGTCCAGCAGCCGAACACCGCGGCCACCTTCTCCTTGGTGATCAGCTCGCGTGCCTTCTCGGCGAACAGCGGCCAGTTCGACGCCGGATCGACCACCACCGGCTCGAGCTTCTTGCCGAGCAGGCCGCCCTTCTTGTTCTGCTCGTCGATGAGCATCAGCATCACGTCCTTGAGCGTGGTCTCGCTGATCGCCATGGTGCCGGAGAGCGAGTGAAGGATGCCGACCTTGATGGTATCCTGAGCCTGGGCGGGTATTGCCGCCGCAAGGCCCAATGCGAGCCCCGCCGTGGCGGCAAGCCAACGGCGGGCATTCGGTCGCTGGGCGACCGCACGGATCTTGTTGAGCATTAGGAGTCCCTCTGCGTTGACGCGCGCGTTCCTACCCTGCGGCTATGACGCGCAAGGTCCCGGTTCGCAAGGGCTGTGCCAAGCCGAGGAACCGGGCCTAGGACTTTGAATCTTCGCGCGGAATCCTCGCGTTCACCTCGCGTCTGAACTGCGTACCACGCGCGCTCTGCCCAAATTTCAGGCTGCCGCCTATTTCGTAGGCATAGCGCGGCAACCGCTCCCGCCGCGGAGTCCGCGGGCTTGACCCCCGGGACTTTTTCGGCGGTAAAGACGCGAGGTCCAAGCATGTCGCACCAAGCCATCGTGAAACCGAAACTGCGCCGCACCCCGCACGAGGAGGTCGGCCCGATGTATCCGGTGGTGAAGCCGGTCGACCGCGGCTACGACCTCACCATCAATCCCAAGCGCGGCGAGCGGGCCAACGGCCAGGTCATCTATCTGTCCGGCCGCGTCATCGACACCAACGGCGATCCGATCGCGGGCGCGCGGGTCGAGCTGTGGCAGACCAACATGAACGGCCGCTACGACCATCCGGCCGATCCCAACCCGGCGCCGCTCGACGAGAATTTCGAAGGTTTTGGCACCGCGATCACCGGCGCGGATGGGCGCTACGCGTTCAAGACCGTCAGGCCCGCCTATCCGGCCTCGGCGCCCGGCTGGTGGCGCCCGCCGCACATCCATTTCGACGTGCTGACCGGCTACAGCCGTCTGTGCACGCAGATGTATTTTCCCGGCGAGCCCCTCAACGACGAAGACTTATTGATCGCCCGCCACCGCAAGCTCGGCGACGGCGAGCTGATCGTCGCCAAGCCGGCGCCGCCGCCGCCGGGCGCGGAGCCCGGCGCGATCGCGCTCACGTTCGATTTGATCCTGAACGCGCGGCTGAAGTAGCGAACGGCGAATAGCGAATAGAACAAAACCCTCATCCTGAGGAGGCCGCGCAGCGGCCGTCTCGAAGGATGGA
>DASPZC010000004.1:0-8107 GCA_035636455.1 Xanthobacteraceae bacterium | reverse complement strand
CACCAGCGCGGCGAGCAATGCCGCGGCCGGGACCGCCGCGGCCGCCGCCTCGCTGCGCCAGGCAATCGCCATCGTGCCGGCGACCAGCAGCGCGAAGGCGAGAAGCGCCGCGCCGTCGTGGTTGCTGGCCATGGCGAGCAGCGCGGCGGCGGCGAGATAGGCGATGAGTGCCGCCGAGGAGATGTCGTCGATGCGGCCCGGCTCTGCCGGCGGCCCGTAGAGGAATCCGGCAACGATCAGCGCGGCGACCAGCGAGAAGCCCGCCGCCGCGTGAAAGACGTGCGGCATCAGCACGTCGGTGCGCACATCGACGATGCCCGGGAGCATCCACAGCGTCCCGAACGCGACCGCGGTGATCGCGAGCCAGCGCCACAGCCGCATGCGCGCGAGCGCAAAGCTCGCGGCGCTGACCACGGCCAGGTAGACGTAGAGCGCCCAATAGTTCGGCCGCTCGGTCGACACGAGGAGCGGCGTCACATAGGCGCCGACCAGGCCGAGCGCGGCGAGCGCCGGTCCGTGCAGCAGCGCGGCGGCGAGCGTGAGCAACGCCACGAGGCCGAGCAGCACGAAGGCCACGCCGGGGGAGAGAAAATCGTAGAGGCCGTACGCCGCATAGGCGACCGCGTAGGCGACGACGGTGCCGGCGGCGGTGAGAATGCTCGGGATGTGCGCGGTCGGCAGCGTTGCGAGACCCGCGAGCCGCTCGGTGCGGCGCGCCCATTCGCCGGCGGCGATGAGCGCCGCGGCGAGCAGTGCGCCGGTGAAGACGCGCATCCCGGGACCGAACCAGCCTTGCTCGATGGAGTAGCGCACCAGGAAAATGCCGCCGAGCGCCAGCGCCAGTCCGCCCACCCACACGACCCATTGGGTGCCGAACCGCTCCTCGAAGCTGGGGCCCGCGGGCGGAGCACGCGTTGGCTCCGTCGGCGGCATCGCCGGTTCAGCGAGCGGCTCCGCCGCCGGCTCGGTGGGCGGCATCGGCGGCTCGCTCGGTTCGGCGGCTCGTTCGGGTGCCGGGGGCGTCGGTTCCGGCGCCGGCGCCGCGGGCGGGGCTGCGGCAGCGCCGCGTTCCGCGATGCGCACCTCGATCGATCGCAGCCGCGCCTCGAGCACGCGCGCGTGGCTTCTTGCGCCAAGGGCGATGATGAAGCCGGCGATCCCGAGCACCGGGATCGCTAGCGAGACCAGCACGATGAGCGGAATCAGCGCTTCCACGGGCCCCCCCGAATCCCTTCGCCGCGAAGGTATCAGGAGTCGGGTATCAGGAGTCGGGGGTGAGGAACTTGTCTTCCCGACTCCCGACCCCTGACACCTGACCTCCTGACCCCTACGCCCTGGCCCCGAGCCGCAGTCCGGCCGCCGGGCGCTCCTGCAGCACCTCGCGGCGGAAGCGGAAGCGGGCGGCGGGCCGGCCGCCGGTTGCGGTCGACATGTCGCCGGTCGGCTCGACCAGGGCGGTCGCCTCCACCAGCCGTCGGAAATTCTGCTTGTGCACCAGCCGGCCCGAGATCGCCTCGACCGTGTGCTGCAGCTCGGTCAGGGTGAACTCGTCCGGCATCAGCTCGAACACCACCGGGCGATATTTGAGCTTGGCGCGCAGGCGGGCGATGGCGGTGGCGAGGATGCGGCGATGGTCGAAGCGCATCGGCTCGCCGAGCGCCGGCAGCTTGCCGCGCGCGAGTGCCGCCTCGCGGCCGTCGCGCCGCGCCTCCTCGATCAGGCCGGCCTCGTACAGCAGTTCGTAGCGGTCGAGCACCTTCTCCTCGTCCCATGGGCTTCCCCCGACGCCGAAGCACAGCCGCAGCCGCTCGCGCCGGCCGCGCGCGCGGCTCGGCTCCGGCCCGGCGGCGCGCCGCGCCCATTCGCCGAGCAGCGGCAGGATCGTCTCGTCGAGGATGGCCGGGCGGGCGATGCGCCAGTCCTCCCACGGGAAGAAGCGGTACCACGGCTCGAAGCCGGCGCCGGCCGCGTTGAGCGCGGCGACGTTCTCAGGCATGCGCGTGAGCGCGAGGTAGCCGACCGACACCACATGGGCGGTGTCGTGCGGCAGCGCATGGCGGCCGCGGTCGCCGAACGTGTAGAGCTGCTCCACGTAGCCGACGGTGAGCCCGGTCTGCGCCTCGACCCAGGCGCGCAGCCCGATCTCGAAGGTGCGGTGGGCGAGCGGGTCGAACGGCCCGAACGGCAGGCCGGCCGGCGCGCGTTCAGCAAAGGTGCGGGTCGGCTTTGCGTCCGAACGCGTTCCAGCTTCTCTTGACCCTTCGCCGCGGGCGCCGTCGCCGGCGACCAGGATCGCCGGCTCATCACCCAGGAGCGTGACGATCGCGGCGGTCAATCCGATCTCGATCGGCGTTAGGATCGGCTCGCCCATTAGAGCATGATCCCGAAAATGCCCGCCCCGGACTTGATCCGGGGTGGACACCGGTTTTCGGAAAAGATCATGCTCCAACAATAACCCAGAGCGGGATGACGATTCGAAGAAAAGTCATCCCGCTCTAAGGCTCACGCGAGGTCGAGCCGGAACGGATGACCCTCGTAGCATTCGACGCCGCGGCCGATCGCCTCGATCGCGTGGACCATGCGGCCGCTACGCCCGAGCATCTCATCGGCGATGGTGACGATGCGGATGTTCGGGGTCGCGGTCGGCGAGAGCCGGCGCAGCTCCTGCGCGATCGCCGCCTCGTCGCGCCGCGGGTTGAGCGCGCACACCGACACGAAGGCGCCCGCGGTCGAGCGGCTGACCCCGGCGTAGCAGTGCATGACCAGCGGCGCTGCGCGGTCCCAATCGTGCATGAACGCCAGCAGCTCCTCGATGTGCTCCGCGGCTGGGACCGTGTAGCCGTCGAGCGGCATGCTGATGTCGTCCATGCGCAACAGCAGGTGATTGTTGTCGACGATCGCCGGGGGGCGCCGCACCAGTTCGACGTCCTTCATCAGCGAGACGACGTGGCGGGCGCCGGTCGCGTCGACCGTCGCATGGAGCCGCGCAAGCGAGCAGACGTGAATCATTGCTGCGCCATCATACAGGGAGTCCGCCGCTCCTCGAAACGCCGCGATGCCGCGGGCCGAATCATCCCGCGGCCAGCTCGGCGAACCGCTTGAGGTAGCGCGCCTGCGCGTGCTCGGCCGGCCACGGCGTGAGGTACTCCCGCTCCAGCGGGGCGGGCAGCGCCGGCGGATGGCCGAAGAAGCGGCGCGCCTCCGCCGGCTTGAACCCGGCGAGCCGGGTCGCCTCGAGGTAGGCCGCATTGCTGTCGGCGGCCTTGATCAGGCGCGCGATCTCGGCCGGCAGTTTTGCCGGCAGGCCGAAGCGCAGGTGGATCGCGGCGAGCAGGCGCTCTTCCACCGCCTTGTAGGCGCCGCCGATCACCGCCTTGAACGGGGAGATCATGTCGCCGATCACGTATTCGGGGGCGTCGTGCAGCAGCACCGCGAGGCGCAGGCGGCGGTCGATGTCGTTCGGCGTGCGGCGCCGCGCGATCGCGTCGACCAGCAGCGTGTGCTGCGCGACCGAGAAGATGTGGGCGCCGCCGGTCTGGCCGTTCCAGCGGGCGACCCGCGCGAGGCCGTGGGCGATGTCCTCGACCTCGATGTCGAGCGGGGAGGGGTCGAGGAGATCGAGCCGTCTGCCCGACAGCATGCGCTGCCAGGCGCGCCCGGTCACGCGCGGATCAGCTTGGCGCACGCTGCGTGGCGATGGCATGTGACGAGATGGTCGTTGACCATGCCGACCGCCTGCATGAAGGCGTAGACGATGGTCGGGCCGCAGAACTTGAAGCCGCGCGCGGCGAGCTCCTTCGACATGGCTTTCGACAGCGCGGTCTCCGCCGGCACTTGTGACCTGCTGCGGAAGCGGTTGACCTTCGGCTTGCCGTCGAGGAAGTCCCACAGCAGCTTCGCAAATCCCGGCCCCTTTTCCATCAGGTCGAGATAAGCGCGCGCGGAGAGGACGGCGCCCTCGATCTTGGCGCGGTTGCGCACGATGCCCTCGTCGCGCATCAGGGATTCGACCTTGCGCTTGTTGTAGCGGGCGATGGCTTCGGGGCGGAAATCATCGAACGCGCGGCGGAAATTGTCGCGCTTGCGCAGGATGGTGATCCACGACAGCCCGGCCTGGAAGCCGTCGAGCATCAGCTTCTCGTAGAGCGCGCGGTCGTCGTATTCCGGCACGCCCCACTCCTCGTCGTGGTAGGCGACGTAGAGCGGATCCTGCTTGGGCCACGGGCAGCGCTTGAGGCCGTCGGGGTGCGGAAGGGCGGACATCGAGACGGTGTCTACACATCCGCGGCGGGCGGCTCAAGCTCTGCTCACTGTGCCGCCGTGGCCTCGCCCGGCCAGGGGAAGTGCGCCCAGTCGGGCTTGACCAGGCGGATCGCAACGCCGCCGGCGGAGAGCCCTGATCCGGCGGCAAGCGCGTCCTCGACGCGGTCGAGGCGCAGCAGCGCCAATCCGCGCCCGGCCGCCGCCGACCCCATGGTGCCGACGCTGCGCTCGCCGGCCATCACCGGCACGCCGTCCTGCGGCGCGAAATCGTCGTAGGCAATGGGCACGACGCGGCTGCGCGCCCGCGCGCGGTGCTCAATGCGCGAGACCACCTCCTGGCCGACGTAGCAGCCCTTGTCGAAATCCACGCCGTTGAGCTGGTCCATGTCGGCCTCGTGCGGAAAGGCATCGCCGTAGACGAAATCGAGGCCGCCGCGCGGCACGCCGAGCGCGATGCGGTGCGCCTCGTAGTCGGCCGGCGCGACCAGCGTTGCGCCGAGATCGTGCGCCGCCTCGGCGGCGACATGCGGCGGGAGCATCACGCGCAGCCCGAGCGCCGGCAGGCGCGGGTCCGCATAGACGAGGCCGTATTCGGTCGTTCCGGTGCCGTCCCAGAGCGCGAGCACGCCGAGCGTTTCCGACAAATCCTCGACGGTCACCTTGGCGCGCAGCTTGTAGAAGTTGAGGCGGTCGACCAGGTTGGCGGCGAGGGCGCGCGGGCAGTCGACGAAGAAGCCGCCGCCGTCCTGGGGCGGCGCGACCGCGACGATGCCGTCGAACAGGATCTTGCCCTGCGGGGTGAGCAGCGCGGCAAAGCGCGGCGACGTCGGATCGGCCGCCTCGATGTCGGTGGTCAGGAGCCCGTTGAGGAAACGCCGGGCATCCTCGCCGTCGACCTTGACGACGCCGCGATCGGGAAGAAGCGCTGCCTTCATGCGCGAAACGTAAGGCGCGCGCCCGCGCCTCGCAACCGTGCGCCGCCCTCCGACGATATCGCCTGTCCGGAGGTTTCTTACCGGGTTCGCTCGGCGAGCCTGCGCCGCCGCTGATAGAACCGCACCGCGCGCTGCGCGGTTTGCGCCGACAATCGCTCGTAATTGTGCAGCGCCTCCTCCAGCTCGTGGGCGGAGACGCCGTGGCGGGACGCGCGCAGCAGCACGACGAACTTGGCCGCGGTCCACGACAGCCCGGCCGCCTTGGCGAGAATGAGCACCATGTCGACCTGCTCGTCGAGCATCGCCGTCTCGACCACGTCGATCGGCACCCCGCACAGAAACGCGAGCGCCACCACCGTTTCCTCGAACTGGCGCGCCTTGGCGAAACCGTAGACGGGGGCTTCGGAGAGCCGTCCTGCGCGATGCAGCGGCTCGACCGTGCGCAGCGCGTCGTCGTACTCGCCCGACTGCATCGCCGCCTCGGCGCGGATTTTGCCGACCACCTCGGCGAGGACGTACTGCACCTCCTCGGCGGCGGCCGGGTTGGCGGCGGCGAGCTTCGTCCGCACCGCGTCGGAGGCGCGCGCGATCAGCCGCAGGAAATGATGCCGCGGAATGTCCGCGCGCTGGCCGACGTGCTCGGCGAGCACGTCGTCGCCTTCGGAGCGTTGGACCAGCATTCCGAATCCCGCATCGGAGAACCGCGCGCCGGCGTTTCGGGTCACCGCGCGCGTGACCCGGCTGTCGCCGCGCTCGACCAGAACGTCGGTGACCGCCTCGCTCAGGGCGCGGCGCCCGGAAATGGCGAGCAGGTGCTGCTGGCTCTTGGCGCCGGCCGCGAGCAGGGCATCGTCGTCGAGACGCTCGGCGAGGGCCAGGATCGGCCCGGCCACGTCGATCTCGTCATCGAACGCCAGCGTCTTGATGGTATTGATCGGCGCGTTGGCGATCGGCGCCAGCCGCCGCGCCAGCTTGGCGCGCGCGGTCACTTCGATCTGCGCCGCCAGCCGTCCGATCACGTCGTCGAACAGGGCGATCTGGTCGTCGGAATATTGGCTCGCCCCGGTGATGAACAGCCCGGTGACGTGCCACAGCGATTCGATGCGTCGCTCGACGGTGCCCGAGGTGATCGCGGTCTCGAGCTCGGTGATCAGCGATCCGTAGGCGGTCATCGTCATCCCGTCGGATCGAGCGCCGGCTCTTTCCCCGCGTGCTGGCGCGTCTGATAGAAGCGCACGGCGCGCTGCGCGGTCGAGACCTGCAGCCGGTCGAAACTGTGCAGGGCGAACTCGATATCCTGCTGGGACATGCCGCGGCCGGCCGTGCGCAGCAGCAGGATCAGCTTGGTCGTGGCCCAGCAGAACCCCATCGCTCTGGCGAGGATGAGAACCATGTCGGGCCGCTCGTCGAGCAACGAGCGCTCGATCACGTCGACCGGCAGCCCGCACAGCAGCGAGAGGGCGACCGCCGTCTCTTCGAAGCCGCCGGCTTTCGCCAGGGTATGGACCTCGCTTTCGCCGAGCTTGCCCGCGTGATGCAGCGATTCGACGCGCGCGCGGGCCGCCGTGTAGTCGCGCGATTGCGCGGCCTGCAGCTCGCCGGCAATGTCGGTCACCACGTTGCGGATGTGATCGGCTGCCTGCGGGTTGGCGGCGACGAGCCGCTTCTGCACCGTCTGGGACGCCTTGGCGATCAGCTCGGCGAAACGGCGCCGCGGGATGTCGGCGCGCAGGCCGACGCTTTGCGCCAGCGCGTCGTCGCCGCCGGCGCGATCGACCAGTAGGCCAAATCCGGCGTCGGAGAACCGGGCGCCGTCGTTCCTGGCGACCGAATGCACGACCGCGCGGTCGCCCCGGGACACCAGCACGTCGGTCACCGCTTCGCTCAGCGAGGCGCGCTGGGCGATGGCGAGAAGGTGCTGCTGGCTCTTGCTGCGCGCGCTGCCGAGCAGGTCTTCGTCGTCGAGCCGGCCGGACTGGGCGAGCACCGGGCCCGCGACCTCGATCAGGTCGTCGCGCGCGAGCCCCTTGATGACCTCGAGCGGCGCATTGGCGATCGGCGCCAGCCGATGGGCCAGCTCGATCCGCGCCTTGACCTCGATCGACGCCGCCAGCCGGCCGATCACGCTGTCGAACAGGTCGACCTGGTCGTCGGAGTACATGCTGGCGCCGGTCTCGAACAGGTCGCATACGCGGCGCAGCGCGTCCGTGCGCCGGTCGCTCGATCCGCAGATGATCGCGTCTTCAAGCTCGGTGATCAGGGATTGCTGCGCTAGCATGTCGCTCTCGCGGTCTGAGGCGGATTGGCAGGCGATACCGGCCCGCACTGTGCTTGAAAGTCGTAACCAAATAATTGTGCCCGCGACGCTTTGGCGAGGATGACCGGCGCGCTTTACGTTCCGGTAACCATTGCCCGGAAAAGGGACTAATCGCCGCTGACGAAGAAGTGCCAGGTCCCGTCGGGTCCGATGCCGAGGCGGTAGAAGACGTAGGCGCCGAACTCCTGCATCGCGCGATAATCCGAGCCGGTGACGATCCGGAACAGCTCGACCTTCTGCTCCGGCGTGAGCTGCTTGAGCGGCAGGTAGGCGAAATAGGGCCACACGTACATGTCCTGCGGCGTTCCCGCATCGACGTGCACGAACCCCATCTCGAGGATCTCGATCAGGATGGCCAGCACCTCGAGCCCGCCGGATTCCGGATAGATCGCCCGCCAAAGGGCGGCCGCATCCCTCTCGTTGGCGAACGAGAAGACCGGCATGGTCTCGTTCGACTGCATGACCGTGACGACCTTGTCGACATCGCCGGTGCGTGCCGCCTCGATGATGCGCGCGCGCATGCGGGCGACCGGCGGCGGCAGCGCGGAGAGGTCGGTGACAATCTCGGAGACGGTGGGAGTCCGGGCCTTCG
>DASPZC010000003.1:0-2868 GCA_035636455.1 Xanthobacteraceae bacterium | reverse complement strand
GCTTCTCGGCAATCAGCGTCACCGCGCGGTTGAGGCTGATCGCGAGCACGTCGTCCCCCGCCTCGAGGCTCGCATAGGTCTTGCCGTGCTGCACGTAGGGACCGAAGCGCCCGACGCCGGCGAGGATCGACTCGCCGCTTTCCGGATGGCGCCCGACTTCGCGCGGCAGCGACAAGAGGCCGAGCGCGCGCGCAAGGTCGATGTCGTCCGGCGACAGCCCGCGCGGGATGCCGGCGCGCTTGGGCTTCTCGCCGTTCACCTGCTCGCCGAGCTGAACATAAGGGCCGAACCGGCCGCTGCGCAGCGTCACCTCGAGGTCGCTCGCCGGGTCGACGCCGAGGACCTTGTGGCCGTTCTCCGGCTCGCCCTCGCCGGGCACCGCGAGCTTGCGGGTGAACTTGCACGGCGGCTCCGCCCCGTAGTTCGAGCAGCCGATGAAGGCGCCGAACCGGCCGAGCTTGAGCGAGAGCCGCCCGGTGCCGCAGTTCGGGCACTGGCGCGGGTCGCTGCCGTCGGCCTTGGGCGGAAAAATGTGCGGCGCCAGCATCTCGTCGAGAACGTCGATCACCTCGGCGATGCGCAAGTCCTTGATGTCGTCGACCGCGCGGGCGAAATCGCGCCAGAAATTGCGCAGCAGCTCGCGCCACGCCACCTCGTTGTTGGAGACGCGGTCGAGCTGCTCCTCGAGGTCGGCGGTGAAGTCGTATTCGACGTAGCGGGTGAAAAAGTTTTCCAGGAACGCGACGACGATGCGGCCCTTGTCCTCGGGCACCAGCCGCCGCTTGTCGATGCGCACATAGCCGCGATCCCTGAGCACCTGCAGGATCGCCGCGTAGGTCGACGGCCGGCCGATGCCCAGCTCCTCCATGCGCCGGACCAGCGAGGCTTCCGAGAAGCGCGGCGGCGGCTCGGTGAAGTGCTGGTCCGCGGCGATCGCGCGCCGGTCGAGGCGCTCGCCCGCGCGCATCTCCGGCAGCCGGCGCGAATCCTCGTCGTCGCCGTTGTCGTCGTGCCCCTCCTGGTAGAGGGTGAGGAAGCCGTCGAACTTGATCACCGTGCCGGTCGCGCGCAGGTCGAGCCGGCGCGCGCCGACCTTGGCGGCGATCTCGGCGGTGGTGCGCTCCAGCTCGGCGGATTCCATCTGGCTCGCGACCGTGCGCAGCCAGATCAGCTCGTAGAGCCTGGCCTGGTCGCGGTCGACGAAGCGTGCGACCTGGCGCGGCCGCCGCGCGAGGTCGGTCGGGCGGATCGCCTCGTGCGCTTCCTGGGCGTTCTTCGCCTTGGTCTGATACTGGCGCGGCGCGCCGGGCAGGTACTGTTGGCCGTAATCGGCGCCGATCACCCGGCGCACGGCCGTGATCGCCTCCTCGGCGATCTGCACGCCGTCGGTGCGCATATAGGTGATGAGGCCGACGGTCTCGCCGTCGATCTCGGCGCCCTCGTACAGGCGCTGCGCCAGCCGCATGGTGTGCGCCGGCGCGAAGCCGAGCTTGCGGCTCGCCTCCTGCTGCAGGGTCGAGGTGGTGAACGGCGGCTGCGGATGGCGCCGGGCGGGCTTGGCCTCGACCGAGACCACGTTGAAGGCGGCAGTCTCGAGCGCGCGCTTGAACGCCTCCGCCTCGGCGCCCGAGCCGATGTCGAGCCGCTGGATCTTCTCGCCGCCGGCGCCGACGAGGCGCGCCTCGAACGTCTCGTTGCGCGGGGTGGCGAGGGTGGCGACGAGCGACCAGTATTCCCTGGGGACGAAGCGCTCGATCTCCAGCTCACGGTCGCACACGAGGCGCAGCGCCACCGACTGCACCCGGCCGGCCGAGCGCGCACCGGGCAGCTTGCGCCACAGCACCGGCGAGAGCGTGAAGCCGACGAGATAGTCGAGGGCGCGGCGGGCGAGATAGGCGTCGACCAGTGCCCGGTCGATGCCGCGCGGGTTGCGCATCGCCTCGGCCACCGCCTGCTTGGTGATGGCGTTGAACACCACGCGCTCGACCGCCTGCGCCTTGAGCGCATGCTTCTGCTTGAGCACTTCGAGCACGTGCCAGGAGATCGCCTCGCCCTCGCGGTCCGGGTCGGTGGCGAGGATGAGCTTCTTGGCGGTCTTGACCGCCTTGGCGATGTCGGCGAGGCGCTTGGCCGCCTTGCCGTCCACCTCCCAGATCATGCGGAAATCGTGCGCGGGATCGACCGACCCGTCCTTGGCCGGCAGGTCGCGCACATGGCCGAACGAGGCCAGCACCTCGTAGCCGGGGCCAAGATATTTGTTGATGGTCTTGGCCTTGGCCGGGGATTCGACGACGACAACGTTCATGAAGGTCCGATTTTTCCGGGGCGCCGGGCGCCGTCAGCAAGACGGGCGGCTGCCCGAATTGGGCTGGAACATGGGTAAGTTCCCCCCGCCTGTCAAATCGAGGGCAATGGGTGGCGTCCGCCCGCGCATCCTAAGTCATTGGCAAATCAGGCGGTTTAATCTTGATGGGAAAACCCAGCGGCCGGCCGGTCCGGGCGGCTTCCGGTATCATGATGCTGGAATACGATCTTACCGCCGGAGGGCTGCGGGCGGCTCGGGCCGGCGCCGGCCGCATATATAAAGTGACGGTTCGCTACCTCAAAGCATCGACACCAGCCCGCCGCCGTGGCGCTCGATGCGTCGGGCGAGTTCCAGCTCCAGCAGCACCTTGCGCACGATTGCGGGGGAGGCGCCCGACAGGCGCACCAAGTCGTCGAGCGCGACCGGCGTCGGGCCCAGCAGGTCGAGGATGCGGGTGCGGGCGTCGCCGTCGGGCTCGGCCTCGGGTTCCGGCTCCTCGCGCAGGATCGGTTTTTCCGCCGGCGCCGCCATCCGCTGCCCCAGGATGGGCTCGATCGCCGCGA
>DASPZC010000002.1:0-6068 GCA_035636455.1 Xanthobacteraceae bacterium | reverse complement strand
ACCTGCTGCTGCCGCAAACCGCGCATCCGACCTTCAGCGCCACCGCGACGGTGGTCAACAACTGCCTGGTGACGCCGCAGGACATCGATTTCGGCGCGCACGGCATGCTCACCGCCAACATCGACGCGAACGGCCTGCTGTCCGTGACCTGCACGCCGAGCACGGCCTACACGATCGGGCTCAACGGCGGCACCGCGAACGCGGCGCCCGGCGCCCGGCAAATGACGAAAGGAGGCGAGACGATCACGTACGCGCTCTACCAGAATTCGGCGCGCACGCAGCTATGGGGCAACACCATCGGAACCGACACGGTCGCCGCGGCCGGGACCGGCCTCGCGCAGAATTTCACCGTCTATGGGCGCGTGCCGCCACAGGCCTCGCCGTCGGCGGGCACCTATACCGACACCATCGTGGTCACGGTGACGTATTAGCCGAGCGTGCGACTCCAAGATGGGTCGGCCGGAGGCGCGGGAGGCCGTCCGCCCTACTGCGCGCGGATGTTGCCTTCCTTGACCACGCGGCCCCACTTGCTCATTTCCGCCTCGATATACTCGCCGAAACCCGCCGCGCTCATCTCGACCGCCACGGCGCCTTCGCGCTCGAACGCCTGCTGCAACTCGGGCGACTGCACGGCCGCCCGGATCTCCCGGTAGAGCCGGTCGACGATCGCCGCGGGCGTCCGGGCGGGCGCGACGATGCCCCACCAATTGCTGGCCGCGTAGCCGGGCACGCTTTCGGCGATGGCCGGCACGTCGGGAAGGACCGGGCTGCGCTGCGCGCCGCCGACGCCGAGCGCGCGCAGCTGGCCGGATTGAATGAACGGCGTGGTCTGGATCAGCGAGCTGAACACGATCCGCACGTGGCCGCTGATCACGTCCTGCATCGCCGGGCCGCCGCCCTTGTAGGGCACGTGCAGGATGTCGACGCCGGCGGTGAGCTTGAACAGCTCGCCGCCCAGGTGCTGGAAGCTGCCGATGCCGGCGGAGGCGTATTCCAGGTCGCCCGGCCTTTGCTTGGCGAGCGCGACCAGCTCCCGCACCGAGGCGACCGGCAGCCGCGGATTGACCGCCAGCACGTTCGGCCCAGTCGCCAGGATGGCGATCGGCGCGAACGACTTCAGCGGATCGTAATTGAGCTTGTAGAGCGCCGGATTGACTGCGTGCGCAATCGACACGATCAGCAGCGTGTAGCCGTCCGGGGCGGCGTTGGCGGCGGCCTCGGTGCCGATCACGCCGCCCGCTCCGCCGCGATTGTCGACGTAGACCTGCTGTCCCAGCCGCTCGCTGAGCTGGTGCGCGACCAGGCGGCCGACCACGTCGTTGCTGCCGCCGGGCGGGAACGGAATGATCAGCCGCACCGGCCGGCTCGGATAATCGTCGGCGGCGGGCGAGGAAAGCACCAGCGCCACGGCGGCGGCCGTGAGCAGCGATGAAAGCGCAGTCCGCATGGAGTCCTTTATATAGCACCCACCGTGATCGCGGCTGGCGTCCCGGGCGGCAGCGGGCGCGGGTCGACCTCGACGACGCCGTTGCGCAGGCGCACGCGGTAGGTGACGAGCACCTCGGTGAACGGCGGCGGGGCGCGGCCGTCCTCGAGCCGGTACTGATAGCCGTGCCACGGGCAGGTGACGCAGCCGTCGATGATGCGGCCTTCGCCGAGCGGGCCGTTCTGGTGGGCGCACAGGTTGGTCAGCGCGCCGATGCGCGCGCCGTCGCGGAACACCGCGATGCGCTCGCCGCCCGGCGCGGCGACGATGCGCGCCGCCTTGTCGGGGATTTGATCCGGCGGCCCGACGGCGATCCAACCGCCCTCCCCCGCGCTGCCGCGGTCGGCCGCGCGCTCGCGGGCGCCGGCGACGAGGTGCAGCACCGCGACCAGCGCGAAGGCGCCGCCGACAAGCGTCGGCACGAGCGGGCTGCGGTTGTCCTGCATGGCGCCGAGCGCGACGTGCATCACCAGCACCCCATAGGCGCCGTAGAGCAGCATGTGCAGGCCCTTCCACACCGGCGGCGTGAGGAAGGCGAGCCAGAAATCATGGCTGGTCGCCGCCAGCAAAAAGAGACCGACGAGCGCGGCGATGCCGAGCGCCTTGAACGGAAAGCCGATGAAGCGGCCGTAGGCGGCGACGTTGGTCAGCTCGGACACCAGGTCGGGCATGGCGTCCTGCACCATGAACCAGTCGACCACGAACAGGCCGTGCAGCGCCGCCACGAAGAAGGTCAGCACGCCGAGATGGCGCCGGTTGTAGAGCAGCGGCAGGAAGCGGGCGTCGAGGCGCGCGAGCGGGCCGATCGACAGGATCGCCGTGAGCATGATGAACGCGCAGGTGCCGAACGCGCGGATGCGCAGGTCGATCCAGTCCGGCGCGTTCTTCGGCGGATAGAGCGCGGCTTGAATCAAGATGAAGCCGCCGAGGTAGGTCGCGACGGCGGCGAGAAGAATGCCGTCGTAGACGAGCTTCGCCCGGTTCCACTGCACGGCGCGGAAGCCGACGCTCATCGCCGGCCCGTCTCGGCGGCGGCCGGAGCGCCGGGCGGCGGCGGGCGCAGCCACAGCGCCGCGCCCAGGCCGAGGGCCACCATGAGCGCCAGCACCGGCCACACCGCGCGATGGACCAATCGATGCGACCGCCTCATCGCCGGCTTCGGGCCTTTATCCAACGCATGAGCACATAGGGCCACAGCGCGGCGGCGCCGGGCAGAAACAACAGCCGCGCGCCGATCGTCACCGGCGTCGCAGCGGGCAGCACCCGCTTAAGTCCGAACGTGACGAACGCGACGGCGGTGAGGACGCCGGCGGCCGCATAGGCGATCAGGGCGTCAAGCAGGATCATGCGGTTTCACTGATACTCGATGGTGATCCTGTGCACGCGATCGTCCGAATAGCGATCAACGAACTTGAGGAACGATGACAGCAGCTTTCGCTCATCTTCCGGATCCGAGGAGCGCACCTTGGCGGCAATGCCCTCGGCATCTGTGCGTCGGAGGTCAACAGAGCCCCTGTACGCTTTGTGCTTCCAGCGGACATGATCACGCGCCTTACGGCCGACCCGCATGTACGTCCCTCGGCCCTTCTCTCGGATCGCCTCCTCCTTGGCGACGAGCACTCCATAAATCCGCGTGCGTGGGCGCGGCACGATTTCGACGGTCTTCATGGCAGCCCCCGGTTTGCTGGTGTTTGGGCACCCGCAGCATAGCCGATTCTCCCCCTGCGGCCCGGAGCCAAGGGGCCGTTCGGGGGGATTTCTGCTATCCTGCGGCGGCTTCGGGAGGGCCCTTCGCATGTCCGAAATGCCGATCGTCAACCTGCTCGACCAGGGCCGCGAGTTGGCCCGCACCGGGAAGCGGGTGAGCGTACTGTGGCAGGAGCCGGATTCCCTCGTCTTCGTCGCGCGCGGGCGCGAGTACCGCAGCGAGTTCCACATCAACCCGAGCGACGAGGTCATGTACATGATCAAGGGGGAGATGCGCCTGCACTACCGCACGGTGGACGGCAAGGAGGAGGTGGCGGTGGTGCCGGAGGGCTCGGCCATCCATACGCCGGCGGGCACGCCGCACTCGCCGCGCTTTCCGCCCGACGCCTTTCTCATGGTCTCGGAGCGCAAGCGCCGCCCGGGCGAGATCGACCGCTTCCTGTGGTTCTGCCCGAAGTGCGACGCGCTGCTGCACGAGGAGACGTTCACGGTCGGCGATTATCGCGCCGACCCGGTCTCGAAGGCCTACCAGACCTTCTTCGACAGCGAGGAGTTCCGCACCTGCAAGGCGTGCGGCGAGGTGATGCCGGCGCCTGCTTGAGCGAATAGCGAATAGAAGGTCATCCTTCAAAGGTCTGGACCGGGCGACGCCGGGGTGGGTGCCCAGAGTGGGCCGGAGGAGTGTCTATTCGCTATTCGCCAACCTGCGGCTTTGGCGCAACACTTTCGCGGAAATCACGACGGCTCGCCGGCATTTTGGTTGCCGGGGGCGGCGAATTATGGCCTCTCGGACGCGGAACGGCCTCGCCGGTCCATCCGTGGCGAACCATCGAGAGGGCCTGATGCGCGTGCGCTCCATTGCCGGCATCCTCGTCGCGGCCGGCGCGCTCCTCGCCGCGACCGGGGCCGGAGCCGTTTCCCCCTGGGATCCCGAGGGCCGCTATGACGGCGGCGCGCCGACCGGGCGCTCCTACAGCCTGTTCGGCGGCGCCGCCTCGCCGGTCCCACGCAGCACGGTGACCTATCCGGCGAATTACGCGGCGGGAACGATCGTGATCAACACGGCGGAGCGGCGGCTCTATTACCTGCTCGGCAACGGCCAGGCGATCCGCTACGGCATCGGCGTCGGCCGGCCAGGCTTCACCTGGAGCGGGGTGAGGACCGTGTCGCTCAAGCGCGAATGGCCCGACTGGACCCCGCCCGGGCAGATGCTGCGCCGCCGGCCCGATCTGCCGCGCCACATGCGCGGCGGCCCCGAGAACCCGCTCGGCGCACGCGCCATCTACCTCGGCTCCAGCCTCTACCGCATCCACGGCTCGAACGAGCCGGAGACCATCGGCCAGGCGGTCTCCTCCGGCTGCTTCCGCCTCACCAACGAGGACGTGATCGACCTCTATAGCCGCGTACGGGTCGGCACCACGGTGATCATCCGGCAGCAGTAGGACAGCTGCTGTTTTGATGGGTATCGCTTCGCTCCACCCATCCCACGCGTCACCTTCCTGCCGTCATTGTGACGCGCGTTAGAGACTGGCATATTCACCTATTGAAGTTGTGAACGCGGGACACTGCGCAAGCGCGCGCGCCCTCGTTGCCGGCCGCGTCTTTGCATTCGCCACTGCTGCCATTGCGGCCCGCGCATGCCGCGCGGCCGAGATACGGGGAGAGTGCCATGGCCCTGGTCACATCCGGCGAACCGTCCGCTCCCGACATCGACCTGAAGATGCTGCTGTGCCAGTTCAAGGTCGACGTCTACGGCAAGGAGGTGCAGTCGGCCGCGACCTATTCGTACATGTGGATGGCCGACCAGATGGGCCACGTCTGCCTCGGCATCCTGATCAACTTCGGCATCAGCTGGCTTGCGGGTTTTGTCTTCAACGAGTCGTGGAGCGACGCCATCGGTCTGTTGCTCGGCGCCGTCGCGGTGTCGCTGTGGGAAGTCAGCGCCTATCGCAGCGACGTCAAGAATGCCACCGGGACGTTTCCGCTCGACAAAAAGACCCTCGGCGCCAATGCGTTCATTGCGGCGGCCTACATGGTGTTCGGCGTCGTCATCGGCTTCGGCTTCCATCTGGGCTTCCGCATCAGCGGCTGGTGGGGCGTCGGCCTGTTCGTCGCGATGGCCGTCGCCGGCACCATCTGCGCGCCGCCGTGGCTGCGCCAGAAGATCACCTGGCAAAAAGCCGCCCTGCCCTATCTGTTCCGCCTCGCCGACGCGAAGCGCACGATCACCGACAAGGCCGCCGCCGCCCTGCAGGCGCTGATCGATGGCGGCGCGCCGCCGGCGGCGACGGCGCCGCCGCGTCAGGTGGTGGTATCGGGGCCGATCGGGTCGGGGCGCACGCCACTCGCCACCGGCATCGGCACCGAGTTCGCGTTCAAGAAATGCAAGGCGCGCTATCTCAGCTTCGATTCGCTGCTGGAATTCGCCGCAGCCTCGAAGCCGCCGGCGTTCGGCGACGATTCAGGCCCGTCCAACGTCAATTATTGGCCGTGGTCCGAGGCCCAGGTGGTGATCATCGACGACATCGGACCGACCATCGGCTCGCAGCACGAGCAGGGCGACTTCGAACATTTCCGTGCGCTTCTCGCCAAGAACCTTGAGCCGATTGCCGCCACGCTTGCCAAGCGCCACACGGTCTGGGTCATCGGCGATATGACCGTGGGTCTGACCTCGATCAGCGCCCGGCTCGACCGATATGCCGCCGCCATCCGCGACTTCTGCCAAGGCAAGCAGGAGCCGCTGGTGATCGAGCTGGAGATGGAGCAAACGCCGGAAGGGACGCAGGGCGTCGCCAAGGTGCGAAGCGGGTATTGAGCGCCTCGCGCGATCCATGGTTCGAGACGCGTCGCTGCGCGACGCTCCTCACCATGAGGC
>DASPZC010000001.1:0-1990 GCA_035636455.1 Xanthobacteraceae bacterium | reverse complement strand
GCCGGCGGGCTGGTCTCTTCCGGCAGGCGGCCGATGCCGAGCCGGATCAGCGCGCGGCCGAACGCCGGCGATGCGGTGAGGACGGCGAGCGGCACCGCGAGCACGAGCCCGCCCGCGATGAACAGCGCATAGGGAATCGCGGCCGGGGCGGTCGCGGCGAGAACGCCGAGCGTCGCCAATCCGAGCACGGTCTGCGGCCACAGATTATGGATGGCGAGCGACAGCGGCACCGCGTGATCGTCCCGCGTCTGCTCGATCCAGCCGATGGTGCGGCCGAACAGCAGCCCGCCGAGGAACAGCGTGTGGCCGACCCACATGATCGGCGAGAGCAGCAGGAAGAAGATGGTCTCGATCGCCACGCCGGCGAGGAACCGCGCGGTGCCGCCGAAGGCCCGGCGCGCCGCCGGCCGCAGCAGCACGTCGGTCACGGTGGCGATCTTCGGCGCGAACCACATGACGAGGATGATCGCGAACAGCGCGAGCCCGGCGTCCGATCTGATGAAGCGCGCCGGACCTTCCACCGCCACCGCGGCGGTGGCGACGACGAGCAGCGCGATCCAGGCGGGCGAGGCGAGGAACCAGATCAGCGCGAAGGCGATCTGATAGCGGTTGACCGGCGTGATCCCCGGCAGGCCGAGCAGCGGCCAGTACTGCATGTTGCCCTGGCACCAGCGCAGATCGCGCCGGATGAACTCGAGCAGGGTCGGCGGATTTTCCTCCCAGCCGAGCTCCTCCTCGGGCAGCGCGCGCACCTCGTAGCCGGCGCGGCGCATCAGCACCGCTTCGATATGGTCGTGGCTCAGAATCGGCCCGGCGAGCGCGCCGCGCCCGGCGAGCTCGGGCAGCTCGCAGTGCGCGATGAACGGCGCGAGCCGCAGGATCGCGTTGTGCCCCCAGTAGGGGCCGCAATCGGCCTGCCACCAGGCGCTGCCGATGGTGTAGGAGCGCATGCCGAGCCGCATGCCGAACTGGAAGATGCGCGCGAACGCGCCGGTCGACGGCAGCCCGACCACCAGGCCCTGCAGGATGCCGATCTTCGGGTCGGCCTGCATGAGGCGCACCAGCCGCAGGATCGCGGCGCCCGGCATGAAGCTGTCCGCATCGAGGGTGACGGCGAATTCGTGGCGGTTGCCCCAGCGTTCGCAGAAGTCGCGCACGTTGCCGGCCTTGAAGCCGACGTTCTCGCTGCGCCGGCGATAGGTCAGCGCGACCCGGTCGCTCCACCGTTTGGCGAGGATGCCGAAGCTCAAATCCTCCGCGCCGGCGATGGCCGGATCGCTGGTGTCGCTGAGCACATAGACGTGGAAGCGGGCGGCGACCCCGGCCGCGACGAGATCGGCCATCATCGGCTCGAGATTGCGGATCACCCGGTCCGGCACCTCGTTGCGGATGCACAGCAGGATGGCGGTCGAGGCGAGGATCGGCTCGTCGCCGCGCACGCGCGCCGCGCTCGGCAGCACCGCGACGGTCGGGTCGCGCGAGAAGCGCATGATCAGGAAGCCGATCGTCGCGTTCCAGAAGCCGATCACCGACCACGGCAAGGTCGCGGCGAACAGCGCGAGGATGAGAAAATCGAGGCTGTCGAAGCCGTCCGGCGCGAGCGCCGCGGCGGTGAGCCCCAGCACGCCGACGATGGTGGCGATGACGAGCGTCGCAAACAGCACGCGCCGCCCGGTCACGGAGAGGCCGGTCCCGGCCGGCGTCAGATCTACCGCAATCCCCCGCTCGGTCACTGCCGGTCCCGCTCTGCCTTTTCGACCCGCGGCAGGATATAGCCAAGGGCAGGGCTTCAAGTCCAATTCGGGATGCGCGGATGGCTGACGGTCGGTCGGGCGAGGACGCCGAGGCGCTGTGGTACGTCGCGCCCGGCCGCGCCGAGATGCGCCGCGAAACCGTGCCGGCACCGCGACCGGGCGAGGTCAACGTGCGCGCGCTCCACGGCGCGATCAGCCGCGGGACCGAGCGGCTGGTGCTTGCCGGCCGCGTGCCG